>DATKWR010000640.1:0-9945 GCA_035529475.1 Sedimentisphaerales bacterium
GTTGATACTCATCGGCTTGCCGGGGTCGGCTGTGCCGTTGAACACGATGGTCTGCCCGCCCACCGTTACGCTCAACTGCGTGAGACCGGCTTGCCCCCAAGAACCGGCATGCACCAGGGTTCCCGAGAGATCGATAACGTCGACGCTCGTTACCTCTACCGGTGGACCCCACGTGATCTTTGCGCCCTGCGCCGGACTGCCAAACACACCCAGCAGCATGATAAAACAAATAACACAAATCATTCTCTTAAACATGGTAATCCTCCTGTCAAAAAAGGGTTGCTCAAAAGAAATCTCAACAATGAGTCTTTTGTCTACAGCTTTGAGACTTGTCTGCCCCGTGATCTCTCGTGATTTGATGTGACCTCCTTCCTTTTTTGCCCTAACAATTCGTTTTGCCGATTCGGGAAGAATCCGACCTCCGAAGCATAGGGCCTCGGCGCCGTGATGAGTCCGGGGCTTACCGAATGAGACCGCCGATGCCCAGGCGGAATCTCACTCCCGACAACCCGAACACTTCCAGCCTTGCTTATGCTATTTTGTACCAAATCGCCCCTGCCCGCGTCAAGGAAAATCTCCCGGTTCATGCACTGACCAGCCGCGTTTGTGGGGCAAGTCCTCTTTTTCGAGAGATTTCGAGCTTTTGAGCACGGCAACGGGCAGATTTTTCAGTGTACAGGCAGGGCAATCGCATCTAAACTCTTGTAATGATCAAGTCACTTATATAGACTTTGCATCTTTGCGGGCAATGTGGTATATTGTGGCAATAAGCTTTGGGCGAATTTTTTGAACTGATTTTGAGTCCGAATGTAAATTTGAGGAGAAACTCATGAAACGACAGTCAAAGCAGAGAAGTGAAGGCAATGATGTAACAAGGCGCACATTTATGCGGGACGGTGCAATAACCGCTGCGGGTCTGACCGTGGGGCTTGTCGCCGCGGGTAGCCAAAGCGCTCATGCGGAGTCCACCCAGGACAAAACTCGCAGCTACAACCCCGAGATGGAATACCACCGGCTTGGGAAGACAGGGCTGTGGATTTCGGCCGTATGTCTGGGCGGACACTGGAAGCGTGTCGATAAAATGGTTCCCGGCGTCTTCAAGGGTAAGGGCTGGCTCGACGCCGACCTCGACATGGACGGATTCGTCAAGAACCGCTACGATGTCGTCACCAGATGTATTGAGAACGGCATAAACTACATCGATGCCTGCACCTGGCAGGAGGTGGTGACCTACGCCAGAGCTCTCAAAGACAGACGCGAGCAGATGTACCTCGGTTTCTCGTGGTATCAGGAAGAAATGCGAAAAGAGGATTTCCGTACGGCCAAAGCGCTGCTGGGAACACTCGACAAAGGAATGCGCGAAGCGAAGCTGGAATACGCCGACGTTTGGCGCATCACGATGCTCTCACAAAGCGGCAGGCACACGGAAGCCGAAGTCAACGAGATGGTGGATGCCCTTGAGAAGGCCAAGAAGCAGGGCAAGGTTCGTTTCACGGGCCTGTCCTCGCACGACCGCGAACACATCAAGTGGATGATCGAGACGTACCCCAACACCGTTCAAGTTGTCTGCACCCCCTACACCGCCAAGAGCAAGGTCCTGCCCACGGACAGCGTCTTCGATGCGGTCAAGAAGCACGATGTCGGCGTTTTCGGCATCAAGCCGTTCGCCGGGACTTCGCTGTTCAAGGGCGATAGTTCGCCTGAGAGTCCGACCGCAGAAGAAGACGACCGGCTGGCGCGCATGGCGATCCGCTATATCCTGTGCAATCCCGCCATAACGGCGCCTATTCCGGGCATGATAAACGCCCATCAGGTGGACAACATGGCACGGGCTGTAAAAGAGCACCGCGAGCTGGATGTGGCCGAGGCAAAAGAATTGGAAACGGCTATGGACGAGGCCTGGGCCAAGCTGCCGGCCCACTACCAGTGGCTGAAGGATTGGGAATACGTCTAACAGGCATGCAATGCTTCAATAAATTAGAGGCGGAGCAAGTGTGAGTCTGTGTGCGAGTCCGGCCCGAACCTGACAAAGCCAGAGTACGGTGAACGTGTCCGTAACCAAGGCCACCCGGAATCGGCACAGACGCTGGTTCCGGCCGATCGTCGAGCAGTAGACTGTTTCCTGAGTCGATTTCGCTATTCTCCTGCATGCGGCCTTGAAGGAACCTATACTGTGTTTAGCGAAGAGGCGTCAGCTTAATGTTCCTGAACATGATGGGGACGCTTTCACTCTGCAGACCGATGTATCCCTTGCGAATGCTAACCCCGGTCGCTTTGTTCTCATTGAAAGTGCAGCCCATTCCAACGAAATCACCGGCGCGTTTGTGCATAAGCTGTCCTTTTCATGTGCCAGGTTGAGATTGGTTTACCCTAATTCACGTTTTTCTTCCTGAAGCTTTACGAAGAGCCTTGAGAAATCCTGGCCGAACCACTTTTTTCTGAGAGTTTTCAACGCACACTGTATGCATAGAGAAACTCGCCATGCCGAATGTAAAGGCGACCATTGCATACAACCGGATGCGCCCAACTTTTCCCCTCGCCTCCTTCAGGGATCTCGAACGAGCTGACCAATTCAAACCTCGTTGACGTCGGTCGAACAAGCCCCATGAGACGGTCGATACTCAACGTGTATAGCATCCCGTCGGCGCATGTAAGGGACCCCTTACCTACTCCTGCATCCGCATACATCATGCGGCCGGTCTGCCAGTCCAGACATACCCACTTGTTACTGTTTCGTACCGTGCTGCTTCCGTAAAGATACCCATCAAGCAGGACGACACCGCCATGGTGGTTATCCAGTTCCTTGGTACGCCATATTTCTTCGAGCCCGGCCTTTCCATCTTGCACACTGATCCTCCACTTGACCGATCCGGCCGCCAGCGTACTGACAACGATGGAACCATCATAAAAGATCGGAAGCATGACATTCTCATCCGCGTAAGACTCATGCTTAACATGCCATAACAGCTCACCGCTGTCGGCGTTTACTCCAATAATGCCTTTGGCAGTTAACGTTGCGACGATCCGCAGTCCTTTGCACTCAATCAGAATCGGAGAAGAGTAGCCTGCTAACTCGCCAGTGCTCGGGGCTTTCCAAATGATTGAACCTGTGTGTTTATCGAGCGCCACCATGCAAGTCTCGGGGCCTCCCGGACAAGAAATCAGGCGGTCACCGTCAATCAACAAAGACTCGGCCAGGGCCCATCTGCTGTTTTCGCTGCGAACCTTCGTGAGAATGTCCACCTCCCAGAGGACCTCGCCGGATTCAGTTTTCAAACAGACAATATGGCCCAGAGGGCTTTGATGGTATATCCGAGCTCCATCAATCGTCGGTGTACTGCGGGTACCGGGATGATCTCTGGTCCAGGCCTTGCCGTTCCTGGAGCGCCAAAGCACTTCGCCCTTCATGTTCAGAGCTGTGACGACAGTATCCTTTTCGATATTGCCCGCCGTACAGATTATTCCTTCCGCCGTCGCTATGGAAGAAAAGCCGTGTCCCAAACCATCGGTTGTCCAAACCAGAGAGGGACCTTCATCCGGCCATGCCTTCAAAAAGCCTGTTCCGTGTGAAATGTTGTCTCGACGAGGCCCATGAAATTGAGGCCAGTTGTCCTGCCCCTCGACCTTGGCAGACATTAGCAGCCACGCTGAAAGTCCGACCATAATGAATCGTATAACTGTTGATGGGTGTACAGGATGCTCGGGGCACCGGTGACTTGACTTTGTTTTCTTGTCGGACATGTCAATGCTCCTTTCTTGGAATGGGGGATGGCTTCTGGCAATCCCGTCATACCTGCGCCTTGTGTCCCTTCATCCTCGCCGGCTTCCATATCACGCGCAAATTATCGAGTTTTTCTCCCAATAGTTCAATCGACGGTTCCCGTATCTCCCCTAAGCCCATATCGAATCCCATGGCGAGTTGCTTCACTTTCTTCGTATCGTAGCTCATGATCCGCGCGGCGGTTGCATCCGCGGCCATAACGTCAGTACTGGCGATGATTGCCCATGAACCAAGGCGTTCCTTCATATTTACGGTCGTGCCGCCATTGCCTCTCGAGGGGCCGTCACCTTCCATGCAAATAGAGAAGTCGATAATAGAAAGATCGATTCTTTTGCCCTTTACAATGTCGAGATATACCTGCGCAATGGCCTGCGGGCTGCTGTGATCAAAGGTACCGCGATTCCACCACGTATTGGCTATCCATTGCGCATACCGGGACATCGGTGTGATACCGATGAAATTCTTCGCCGCCAGTGTAAGCTGCGCCCAGGAGTGCGTTTTCGCCACTGGAATTGAAATTACCCTATCTGCGTTGGCCACCAGGCTTGAAATAGCAATCGTGTTTAGTGAAGTCCTGGAAGGAACCTCGACCCAGCCCGGAGAGTCGGTTTCCAAACATGCCAATCTGACTTTTCCATCATACTTGGAACTGAGTCGTTTCGCTTCCTTGACCAGGTTGGTATTGCCGTCCAGAGTAACTGCATATTGCCAATCGAATTTGGGCAGGTGAGAGCCTTCACCCACGATGACCTCCGCAGCGCCCGCTTTCAGACACTCTTCCATGACCGCGATGATGATCTCAGATTTCGTGCACTCACCAGCATGAAAGCACCTGTTATCTTTCGCCCAGGGGATGGAAACGAAGTTCGGTTTAATGAAAACGGTCTCGCCTTTGTTAACAATAGTCTGAATGCCCCCCAGCGCATCTATCGCATCTCGGGTCATCGCATCCAAATTGTCGCCGCGAATGGCAGCGACTTGCGCGTGGATCTCCGGGGAAGGCGCCTGAGCGGATCCTCTACAAGGTGTCAAAGGCCATGGTGATCCCATGGCGACTGCCGCGCCAACACCGGCTTTCAGAAAGTCCCGTCGTTTTGTCTTTTGCATTGGTTCACCTTTCTTTTGACACAGTCACGAACCCACCCAATTCATATTCCACAGATGGCCGAAACTGGTTCTTCTACTTGTTCAGGTACTTGTCGAACCAGGCGATCTCGAGCTTCATTACGTCGTACAAGGGTTGTCCGCTATAAACGTCGTAATGCGCTATCCCTTTGAGCACATGATACTCCGTCGGTACGCCGTTCTTCTTAAGAATCTCATGTACCCGTCCCGAATTTTCTTTGATCTTGAAGTAATGCTCCTTCTCGGCATCGATCAGAAGGGTCGGCACTCTGACCCGGTCGGCGTACTGGCCTGGATTGAATACAGCGATACGCTCGGCATAGGGCGTGCCCTTCAAGACGCCCGGCGCCCCCCCGCCCTGAGGCACCGGGTCGGACAAACCTCGAGCACGGTCGGATTTCTGCTTGTAGATAGTGTTCAGCCCGGCGGGGAGTCGTTGGGTCCGGTCATCGGGCATGGCTCCGACTTGCGCAACCACGCATGCGATGCGACGATCGTGCGCCGCCCGGTAAATCACATGCCCGCCGCCGAAACTCGTACCCCAGATGCCGATGCGGTCCCTGTCCACCATGGGCTCGCCGTAAACGTACGACACCGCGGCATCGATATCTTCCTGTTGGTCGAACGGATCGACCACTTCGCGAATGGCCTGGGCCTTGACGGTCACGGTGCCATCCTTGTCGGGCCTGGGCATCTCGCCTCGAACCACAAGCCGGCTGTCGCTATCGCCCCAGCCGCGGTAGTCATAGTCGATGACCACATAGCCCGCCGCAGCGAAACGTGGAGCAATACCGGATCGCATCAAGAACGCCTTCGTACCGCCCCATCCATTGCACAACACGATAGCCGGAAGCTTCTCGCCTTCTTTGCGATCTTTGGGGTAGAGCAAGACACCGGACAACCGTGTGCCGTCACTCCATAGAGTTATTTCACGTTGGAGGACGGCAGGAAAATTCTCAACCGCCTTCTCGTCTTGCGCCATGGCGGCATGGGGTATCACCGCACCCGACAGAATAACAATAACGGCGAACAGAACCGACGCACGTGTCCAACTCAACTTGCCCAACACGTTCATGTTAATTCTCCTTCCTGCCACAGATTGCTACCACTCATAACGGCCCAATCGAGCCTGAGCTGCTTTTGGCAATCGGTGATGCAATATAGTTTTGTTTCCGTGCGAATGAATAACTTACCCTGCGCAATAGCCGGCGTCGCAATGCAGCGTTCACCACGATCGCTTGTCTGCGGGATCTCAAATTCCGACCCCACGATTTTCCCCCAGCATCTGTCGTCCGGTGAATAGTGGGCTCTTGGTGTTCATTATTCAGCCGTTCCTTGATTTATGTTCATTTTCATTTGTCAGCTTTGTTGCCAGGACTTCGAGATCTGAACTCGCTATCGGCGATGGCTCCGGTTTCGGTTTGCCGGCGATTTCTGGTTGCGGAGACCTCTCATAACCCTCGGCAACGCCGTAGAGATGTGTGAGGGTTCACAGAATTATGGCGTCGCCAACGGAGCCTCAAAAGCCACAGAATCTCTCGACCAAGAGGTACTATGCCCGCGATGCCAGGCTGCACCTCAGCCTTTTCTATTATATGTGCCCGCAGAACAAAGGGTTAGCTTTTTTCCATATTCTCCTTATATGACCAGTCGAATAATTCGGTGCATATCCGGGCGTATGTGGCGTTCGACCGTGGCGCAAAGTCATTTTCGGGATAACAGGACAGTGCGCAACTACTCCGGCGAACTGCCCACGGCTCCCTGAAGCCGCCCTCGATGGCCACACAAAAGCCATCCGCCCGGAGGAAACGGCGGCTACTTGCCAGGGTAGAGGGTTTTTTCGAGTGTTTCTCAGAATTCCTGTCACCTTTTCTTATTTCTGGTTTCTATTGTACCGGCAGGCTAAAATGTATTCTGGAAGGGCTAAGATCATGTTACAGGACACGTCAAGCGAGATTGAGCTACTGCGGGCCTCCCTGAAAGGCGACACGACCGCCTTCGAGGTCATCGTTAAGAAGTACCAGTCTTTGCTTTGTGCGATGACTTTCAGTGCCACGACAAACATGGAGAAGAGTGAAGAATTGGCCCACCAAGCTTTCATAAGTGCCTGGGCCAATCTTGCTCAGCTTAAGGATTTGACCAAATTCCGGGCCTGGCTGTGCAGCATCGCCCGCAGTTCGATTCGGAACTGCCTCAGGCACGAGCAACGCGATATCGTCGGTCGAGCCACATCCATAAGCGACATGGGTGACATCTCTTCTGAGAGCGACGGACCCATTGAGGCTATCATAAACAAGGAGCAGCAGGCTGTGATAACTCAGGCATTGGAGCAGATTCCCGAAAAGTACCGCGAGGCGTTGGTCTTGTATTACCGAGAGCAAAAATCCCTCAAGCAGGTTGCGCAACTGCTTGAGCTATCCGACGAAGCGGCCAGAACGCGAGTTTCACGCGGGCGCAAGCTGCTCAAAGAACGGGTGGCGGCGATGGTCGAAACGACGATCCGCCAGACTGGACCGGGCAAGGCATTTACGACGGCTGTGATTGCCTCTGTTGCCGCCATGGCCATCAAAGGTTCCGGCATCGCCACAGCCGCAGGGGTTGCGACGGCTGCATCTGCAACAGGTACCACCGCAGTTATCAAGACCATAATGAGCGGGCTGACGGGGAAGATCATTGCCGCAGCAGTCGTAGCAGCAGTTGGTCTTGGGGCTATTGTGCTTTACAGACAGGTGGTCAGTCCGGCGGGCGGCCCGGAGCTGCCGGAAACAGTGGATTCCATGCCGCGACAGCAGCCAATGCCGCTTGAAGAACGGTCCGACAAGGCCGCTGTCGCTCAGGAGGCGGAAGCTCCTCAAGAAGAGTCTGTGGCTGATGCCGACGAGATTGGTTCTGGGCAAGTTTCGCAGAGCAACCTGGGGCCAACATCGAGAGAGCCGGTTAAGGCACAAGGAGCTGAATACCCGTTCCAGCCGAGGGGAGTGCTGAGCGGGTTGATCACCGATATCGAAACGGGAAAACCTGTGACGGATGCAACGGTTCAGATTTCAATGGGGAGGATTCATGAAACAAGGACCGATTCCAATGGGTTCTATTACTTCGAGAAGATCGAGCAGCCAGGCAATTACGACATTGCAATTGACTCAAAGCAGTACATAGGAATTGCCGTTGGCCAGAGGCAGCCGGTCGTCAGTTTGACGCAAGATAAGCAGATAGTGAAGCATTTTCAACTGTCCCGGGCATGTCAGATCGATCTGCGGGTCGTGGATGCCAATGGCGTCGGTATCAAGGGTGCGAAGATCGTGGCGACTTCACTTGCAGACGAGCGAAGCAAAGTCGTCAGCTACATGGGCACGATAAGGGAAACGGACGAGAACGGACGGCTTTTGTTCGGCGGATTCCCCCCTTCGGAAACGGATTATCTGATCACCGTGTGGCACGAAGTCGTGACCACCGTGAGAAGACCAGACGGCCGACTGTGGGGCGAAAGCGATTACGATTATGCTCAGGCTCGGCATACGGTGAAGCTGACTGACCCGAACATCATCGAACAGGCAGAGATTGTCCTGACCAAAGGCATCGCGGTCAAGGGCTACGCCGAGTATTCAGACGGCGTCCCGGCCGACGACCTCGAAATCGTCGCCAGGCCTTCCTGGTGGCACTGTAATTACACCATCCACGGATACAAAATCGAGGCAGATGGAATCTTTACCCTCAAGCACATTGCTCCCGGAAGCTATGATATTTGCGCCTATTTCCCAAGAGACAAGTTTGGCGGCGGAGGCACTACCAAGACAGTCATGCAAGCGCAATTGCCTCTGGCCAATGATGAGTTATTGGTTGTCCGAATTCCGGAACAATCTCCGACGTCACTTGCTTCTATTTCCGGAACGATAGTCTATGCCGGAGAGAAAAAGCCGAGGTATGTTGACGTTGGCGCTTATTCGCCAACCGCCGGAAATGCTCACGCCAGTGTTGGATACGGTTCCGATGGCAAGGTGCAGGAGTCCTTTGTTCTCGGCCGGCTGAAACCGGGCAAATACAGGCTGACTTTCTCAGGGGAAAACATCGAACAAAAGATTATCGAGAACGTCGAAGCCCCGGCGGAAGGCATCGAGGTGGAATTGCTGTATTCTGCCAAGCCCAAGTTGGAGGGAACGGTCGTCGATTCAGAGACCGGCAAGCCTGTGGAGCGTTTCAAGGTCCGGGCGAAAAAACTCCAAGGGCTTCGCGGCTCAGGTTACGTGCAGGAAGACCAGTGGGCGCACTTTGTCGATGAACAGGGCCGGTTTGGCGTTGAGGTTGTGGGGCCCGGGATTTACCAACTCCAGGTAGCAGCAGATGGTTATGCGCCAAGCTGGAGCGGCCAGATCAGCACGGATGAGCCGGCACCCGTTGTCGTAAGGCTGGCACCTGGGGGCACTATCAAAGGCAAGGTCGTCAATGCAGAGGGACAAGCCATCAGCGGAGCGAAAGTCATACCACTTTCGAAAGCCGGCGGAAATACGTATCAAACGCAGGACATGTTTTGCTCTGAGGAGGGAGCTGTCGAGACAGTGGGTGGTGAGTTTACTCTCAAGAATCTCCCGGCGGGTCCTGAGACACTGAAGGCGGTGCATCCCGACTATACCTTTTCTGTTGAGCAGAACATCGTGGTCGTCGAGGGTCAGACAACGGACGGAGTTGAGATCGTTCTGAGCAAGGGCGCCGTGGTAGAAGGATATGTCTATGATGGCGATGGCAAACCTGATGCGGGCGTGACCCTGTATTTCCAGGACGCCGGCGCGTATGGCGGCAGTGACGGCAGAGAGGAAAGTCGATTGGGCACCGCCATCACTGACAGTAATGGCTTCTACCACGTTCCGCGTTTGCCCGAGAAGATGTGTTACGTGATGCGAAAAGACGGATGGCAACATCTGGGAGTCGTTCGCCGAACGGTCATGCCGAAGAACGGCCAGACCGTGGAGCTGGATTTCGGAGGTTCTCCCGTTCTGACGGGAGCGATGGTTATTGACGGGTTGCCTCTGGCTGATACGCGGGTC
>DATKWR010000641.1:0-7689 GCA_035529475.1 Sedimentisphaerales bacterium
GACCTGTGCCGAACAGATTCAGGTCGAGACTGGGATGAATGGCGCTCTTGTCCCCATAAATATCGAAGCCCCGCCAGACGTACTTGCCCGACCAGGTCACGTCCACGTACCCGTGCAAATCGGTGTCCTGCGCCTGGGCCAAGCCTCCCATGGCCAACAACACTACGACCGTCACCAAAATTCTCTCTTTCATAGTCATCTCCTTTATAGATCTCTTGGTTAAACGTTCCATGCTCACACAACACTGTTATCAATGCTATTATGATAAAATCACCCACGCACCGTCTGGAAAGTTTATCGACCTCGCACAGCAAATCAAATAAAAAAAACTTTCTCGCAATCTTTTTTTCAGCGAAATCTCGTCTCCCAATACTGGGACGCGGGTGCGGGATCCCCCGACGGATTAAACCTTCGACAGCACTGCATACCCGGCGTATAATAACCGGCGATGGGTGAAACCGAGGGCGATAAAACTCTGTTTAGCAGGTCTGAGAAGGCCAACATAGACTCCGCTTCGCCACTGGCGGTTCGGATGAGGCCGAGAACGCTCAGCGACTTTATCGGACAAAGACATTTTCTTGGTCCCGATAAACTGCTGACGAGAATGCTCGAAGCCGACAGGCTCAGCAGCCTGATATTCTACGGTCCGCCCGGCGTCGGCAAGACCTCGTTGGCAGCGGTCATTGCCAATCACACCAAGGCCAGGTTCTACTATCTCAGCGCCCCGGCCGCCAGCGTCAAGGATATTCGCGAGATTATCGGGCAGGCCCGCGACAGGCTTGCCGCCGGCGGGACACGGACCGTTCTTTTTCTGGATGAGATCCATCGTTTCAACCGCGCCCAGCAGGACGTTCTGCTGGATGACGTCGAGGCGGGCGTGCTGATTCTCATCGGTGCCACTACTGAAAATCCGTTTTTCTCGGTCAATTCGCCGTTGATATCTCGCAGCACCGTGTTTCGTTTCGAGCCGCTCGGGAAGGAAGACATAGTGCATTTGCTCAAGACCGCGATCGGCGATGCCGAACGAGGGCTGGGGAAAGTGAACGTCGAGGCGGAGCCGAGAGCTCTGGAATTTCTCGCTGTAATGAGTGACGGCGACGCGAGAAAGGCCCTGACCGCCCTGGAGGTGGGAGTGCTCTCGCAGGTGGCTCGAAGGAGCGAGGCGAGCCGCGAGGACGGCGGGGGGCCGCTGGCAGCCGGGACGAAAATAAAATTTAATCTCGACGTTGCAAAGGAGTCGATACAACAGAAGACAATTGACTATGACGGCACAGGCGATACGCACTACGATTTAGCCAGTGCGCTGCAGAAAAGTATGCGCGGTTCCGACCCGGATGCGACGGTCTATTGGCTCGCCCGGATGTTAGCGGGCGGCGAAGACGTGCGTTTTATCGCCCGGCGGATTGCCGTTTGTGCAGCCGAAGACGTGGGTAACGCCGACCCAACGGCAACGGTGTTGGCGGCCGCAGCCCTTCAGATATCCGAGTTCGTCGGCCTGCCGGAAGCCCAGTTGCCGCTGGCGCAGGCCGCTTTGTACGTGGCCTGTGCGCCGAAGTCCAATGCCGCCGCTTCGGCGATTTGGCAGGCGATGGCCGATATCAAGCAACAGCCCACTGTGCAGGTGCCGAAACATCTGAAGGATAGTCACTATCCGGCCGCGAAAAAGGCCGGTTTTGGAGTTGATTATAAGTATCCACACGACTACGAAGGCGGTTTCGTGCCGCAGCAGTACCTTCCGGCGGCGGCCAGGAAGAAATACTACAAGCCGACGGAGCGAGGGCGTGAAAAAAATATGAAGGATTATTTACAAAAGCTGCAAACATTGATAGAAAAGGGCGTACCTCTCGAGGACGGTCCCATAGAGAAGGATAGGTAAATGGACAAGGCTCAGTTGCGTCGCACGTTACTGAATCGCCTGTATGCTTTGCCCTCGGAGCAGAGGACGGAAAGAAGCCGCAAAGCTTGTCAGAATCTGGTCTCGATAGAGCCGTTTCAAAGTGCATCGACGGTGATGATGTTTGTATCGCTTCCGCACGAGGTGGATACATCCGAGGCGATACTGCACGCCTGGCAGCTCGGCAAAGTGGTTGCGGTGCCGAAGATTTCATGGGAACAAAGGCACATGATACCCGTACAGATTAACTCGCTTGAAACGGGTTTCTCGACCAGCGCTTTCGGGCTTCGCAATCCTATTGCGGGCGTTCCGGTGCCGTTTGAAGACATCGATCTGGTTGTTACACCGGCCCTGGGATTCGACAAGCAGGGCAATCGGCTGGGCCGGGGCGGCTCTTATTACGACCGGTTTTTTGCGAACGACCAACTGAGAGCCCTCAAGTGCGGCTTTGCGTTTGCCGAGCAGGTTATGGATTCGATACCGGTAACGGAGCACGACCAGCCGGTCGATATGCTGGTCACCGATGAGGGTGTAATACATTTTGACAACGTGAAAGGAGAATAGAATGGCTCGTCATCCTTCAGGCCCGCGCGCCGGGCGAAGAGCCCGAAACCGAACATACACTCTTCTTCTGGCTGGGCTTCTGGTCGTCATGGTGGTTGCTTTTTACTACGGCCCGTTTGGAAGAAATGAGGCCGAACCCATTGAAGGCCCGCCGCCGCCCGAAGTGAACATTGAGGCGGAAGAGCCCGGAATCGAGCAACCCGCCGTGATCGCTCCGCGGGTGGATGTGCCGCTTGAGCCAGCGCCCCCGGAACCGGCGCTGGAGCCGGTGCTGGAGCTGGAGCCGGCGACGACACCCGCGGTTCAGGAGAATTCCGATGCTGTAAAGCTAATTGCCGAGGCGACGTCGCTGATCAATCGAAAACGCACCAGGATTGTCGAGGCGCGGGACAAATTAAACGAAGCACTGCGCTTGCCGATGAGCGCCGAGCAGCGCATCAGTGTGAAGGACCAGCTCTCGAAGCTCTCCGAGCAATGGCTGTTCAGTAGAACCGTCGTGCCCGCTGACCCGCTCTGTGAGAGTTACCTGGTCAAGTCGGGCGACCTGCTGACCATGATCGGAGAGCGATACAGGGTGCCGTATGAGATTCTCATGCAGATCAACAACATCAGCCGGCCCGAAGCCCTGCAAGCCGGCGAGACGATAAAAGTCGTGGACGGTCCCTTCCATGTCAAGGTCTATCGCTCGACCTTCACGATGGATTTGTATCTTCAGACCACGTACGTTCGCAGTTTCAAGGTCGGCCTGGGCAAGGTCGGTATGGAGACGCCCACGGGGCAGTGGCGTGTCAAGCCCGGCGGCAAGCTGGTCAAGCCCGTTTGGACGAATCCCCTCGACGGAAAGACATACCATCCCGAAGACCCGGATTATCCGCTGGGTTCGAGGTGGATCGCTCTGGAAGGCCTGGTGGGAGAAGCCAAGGAAAGGACCGGCTTTGCCATCCACGGGACCAAAGAACCCGAACAAATCGGCGCCCAGGGCTCCCAAGGCTGCATCCGCATGCACAACGGCGACGCCATATTGATCTACAACCTGCTCGTGCCGACCTATTCACAGGTGGAGGTCGTAGACTGACGCCTTGATTTTTGAGTTTGTGCACGTGGTCCGAGCAGTGCGCCTCCGAGGGCTTTGGACGCCCCATAGGCGTGCAGAATGCGCCGCGCAAAATCCCCACCCGGCCTACCGAATTTCATTGCAAAAACCATCACACCCATATAAAAAGGAACCGCATGGGCAGGAGAACCTGCCTCGAATCGAACCGGCCCATCCTGTGTGTTTGTGAGCCGGAATTTAGCTACCCGAAAGGAGACGAAGGAAATGGAATCGAATCGCATTGAAAGATGGGTGTCGAGGGCGTCCCGCCCTCGAATCGCGGGCTGGAAGCGCGCGACACAGGGATTGCTCGCCTTGGGTATCGTTCTGTTGTTGTGCTCACTTGTCCGCGCGGATTGGGAGCCGGCCAAAGGCCCGCTCATGACGCGATGGGCGGAAAAAGTCTCGCCTAAGAACGCCCACCCGGAGTACCCCCGGCCGCAAATGGTTCGCAAGGACTGGCGCAACCTTAACGGGTTGTGGGATTATGCAATCCAGCCGAAGGATGGGTCGCAGCCACAGAAGTATGATGGGCAGATTCTCGTTCCGTTTCCCGTTGAATCGGCGTTGTCGGGCGTGATGAAGCCGGTGGGGCAGGACAATCGCCTGTGGTATCGCCGCACATTTGAAACTCCCGGAAAGTGGGCGGGCCGGCGAATACTGCTGCATTTCGGCGCGGTGGACTGGGACGCCACGGTATGGGTCAACGGCAAGCAAGTCGGCGACCACCGGGGAGGATACGACCCGTTCACTCTTGATATCACCGACGCACTGAAAGACACCGGGCCGCAGGAGATTGTCGTCAGCGTGTGGGACCCGACCGACGCCGGCACCCAGCCGCGAGGCAAACAGGTCGCAGAGCCGCGCGGCATCTGGTACACGGCGGTAACCGGAATCTGGCGGACCGTCTGGCTCGAAGCCGTCCCAGAGACGTACATCGAGTCGATTATAATCGTTCCCGATCTCGACGGCGAGTCGGTGCGTCTGGTCGCAACATGTTCGGGCGCGACGGCCGCTTGTTGCATCGAGGCACGAGTAAAGGATTGGCTGTTCACGAGAGGCAAGGGCCAGGGAAAACCGGGCGAGGAATTCGTCGTGAAGATTAAGAAGCCCCAGTTGTGGTCGCCTGATTCGCCTTTTCTGTACGACCTGACGCTGACGCTCACCGATGAGAACGGAAAGAAACTCGACGCCGTGAGCAGCTACTTCGGCATGAGAAAGATCGAAATCAAGAAAGACAAGGCGGGGATCAATCGCCTGTGGCTCAATAACAAGGTCCTGTTTCAATTCGGGCCGCTGGATCAGGGCTGGTGGCCGGATGGTCTCTATGCCGCGCCGACCGATGCGGCGTTGCGCTACGACATCGAGACCCTCAAGAAGCTGGGCTGCAACATGCTTCGCAAGCACGTCAAGGTCGAGCCGGCCAGGCTCTACTACTGGTGCGACAAGCTGGGGCTGATGGTTTGGCAGGACATGCCCAACGGCGACAAGCACATTCGAGGCAACCAGGCCGACCTGCAGCGCAGCGAAGAATCGGCCAAACAATTCGAGCTGGAGCTGACCCGCGTCATCGAATCTCTTCGCAACCATCCGTGCATCGTGATGTGGGTGCCGTTCAACGAGGGCTGGGGGCAATACGACACGGCGCGAATGGTCGATTTGATCAGGGGCATCGATCCGACCAGGCTGGTCGATAGCGCCAGCGGCTGGGCCGACCGCGGCGTCGGCGACGTGCACGATATTCACAAGTATCCGGGGCCCGCGGCGCCGCCGGCCGAGGAAAGCCGCGCCGCCGTGCTGGGCGAGTTCGGCGGGCTCGGCCTGCCCGTCAAAGGCCATACGTGGCAGGATGAAAAGAACTGGGGCTATCGCAGCTACAAAACGCCCGAGGAGCTGACCGACGCCTACATCGCGCTGATCGAGAATCTGCGTTTGCTGATCGGCGAGGGCCTGTGCGCCGCAGTCTATACGCAGACGACTGACGTGGAGATCGAGGTCAACGGGTTGATGACCTACGACCGGGCGATGGTGAAAATGGACGCGAAGAAGGGCACCGCGGCGAACCAAAGTCTGTATCTGCCGCCTCCGGTCGTTAAGACCATCGTTCCGGCTTCGCAGCCGCAGCCGCAGAGCTGGCGCTACACAACGAGTCAACCCGGCGACGGATGGCAGCGGGAGGACTTTGACGATTCGGCATGGCAGAAGGGCCGGGGCGGCTTCGGCGCCGAAGGAACGCCCGGCGCGATTGTCCGCACGGAATGGAAGACCCCGGATATTTGGCTGCGCCGAACGTTCGAGCTGGGCGAGGACAAGCCGGGCCGGCCGCAGCTCTTCATCCACCACGATGAGGACGCCGAAGCCTACATTAACGGTCAGCTCGCCGCAAAACTGGAAGGCTTCACGTCGAGTTACGTTCGCGTGCCCCTTGACGAAAAAGCAGCCAAAGCATTGAAAGCCGGCAAGAACTGCTTGGCCATCCACTGCAAGCAAACCTCTGGCGGCCAATACATCGACGCCGGACTGGTGAGCGTAACAGAGAAATCGGAAAAGTAATTTGTAGCCGGACCTGCCGCGCACAAGGGCCTGAAACGGCTTGTAAAAAACGCGCAACAATTGATGAAGGTTTTCTTTTTTTGGGTCACAGAATGAATCGAAGAGAACTTGTTAAGTTAGTTCTTGGTGGAGTCGGGGCGGCGGCGATGCCGAGCCTCGGCCGTTTGATGGCTGCCAACGAGACGGAAAGGCCCAATATTATTTTGATCATGGCCGACGACTTGGGATATGGTGACATCGGCTGCTATGGTAACGAGAGGATCAAAACGCCGAATATCGACGCGCTCGCACGGGGCGGGATGAGATTCACCGACTATCATTCCAACGGGCCGGTGTGCAGCCCGACGAGGGCGGCTTTACTAACGGGGCGCTATCAGCAGCGAGCGGGCATCGAAGGCGTTGTGACAGCCGCGAAGCACCGCCATACGGGTATGGCGCTGGAGGAGGTGACTTTTGCCGAGGTTCTGAAAGGACGCGGCTACGCCACCGGCATTTTCGGCAAGTGGCACTTGGGCTACAGCGTCGAATTCAACCCCGCCAGACAGGGCTTCGACGAGTTCCGGGGCTACGTCAGCGGCAACGTCGATTACCACTCGCATATCGACCAGGCCGGCTACGACGACTGGTGGAAGAATCTCGAAAAGGTCCCCGAAGACGGCTACTGCACCGACCTGATCACCAGGCACGGCGTCGATTTCATCGAGCGGCACAAGGACAAACCCTTCTGCCTGTATCTGCCCCACGAGTCGGTGCACTCTCCTTATCAGGGCCGAAACGATCCACCCGAGCGTCTGCCGGAGGGCAAGAAGAGCAAGAAAGGCAAAGGCCAGGGAATTGCCGGCGCCTACAAGGAAATGATCGAAGTCATGGACGAGGGTATTGGGCGCATCGTCGGAACGGTCAGGCGGCTGGGCCTGGAGCGCAAGACGTTCATCTTCTTCTGCTCCGACAACGGAGCGACCAAGAATGGCTCGAACGGCGCGCTGGCCGGCTTCAAAGGCAGCCTGTGGGAAGGGGGGCACCGCGTCCCGGCCGTCGCGTACTGGCCCGGAAAAATCAAAACCGGCACCGTGACGGACCAGACGGCTTTGGGCATGGACCTGTTCGCGACGATGGCCTCGGTCGCCGGGGCGGAGCTTCCGGCGGGACTGACGCTCGATGGCGTCGATCTACTGCCGATGCTCCTGGACAACAGGCAACTGCCGCAGCGCACGTTATTCTGGCGTTACGTGAAGGAAAGGGCCGTTCGCAAAGGACCGTGGAAACTCCTCGTCCAGGGCGAGAACGTGAGGCTGCACAATCTCATGGAAGACCTCGGTGAGAAGAAGAACCTTGCCCAGGCCGAACCCGCGATGGCCAAGGCCCTTCAGGATGAGCTTGCGGCCTGGGAGAGCGATGTCCTGGCCGGCGTTGAGCTGAAGGCATGAGAACTCTCGATCGCCTCGGCTCAAGAGTAAGGTTAAAGATGAGAGCGTGTGTGAGAAGCCCGCAATGTCATTCTGAACGGAGCAGAGCGCAGTGAAGAATCTCTTTCTTACGCTCGAAACCCGGATGCTTCGCTTCGCTCAGCCTGACAAGAACGAGA
>DATKWR010000642.1:0-5312 GCA_035529475.1 Sedimentisphaerales bacterium
GACCTGGGCCCATGCGTATATCGCACGGGCGGAGATCTCGTGCCCTTGCCACTGGTCCACAGACCGCTCCAGCGCTGCCTTGTACATATCCGTTTTCTCAGGCCCCAATGCGTGGTTGTAGCCAAAGATGAGCCGTTCCAGGTCCGCGTCGATAAAGGCGCTCTCGTCGGAATCGTCCTGGTGAAATGCCAGGAGGGCCTGATACAGCCGGATCGCCTTGAGCTTGGCCGATTTCGTGTCTGAAGTCTGCGGCTCCCACTGGAGGAACTCGGGCACGGGCGCAAAGATAGGGCTGTCGGCCATGAACTCAAACGCATCCTGGGGCAGCGACCCGACTTGCTCGCCCGCGGTGTAGAACGACAGGGCCTCGTGGGCAAGGAAGTCGTAGAGTGTCGGCCGGTAGCTGTCGGGCACGGTTCCCTTCTCCAGCAGATCGTCCCATTCGTTGATGGGGATGGCCTTGAGTTGCTGATCGGTACCCAGGGCCAGCGTAAAGTGCCTGTCAATTTCCGCCAGGATACGGGGCAGGTCCCAGGTCGTCAGGTCGGCTCCCGGCGGCTCGGCGGTCTGCGTCCGCTGTATGAAGCGCCAGCGGTTCTGCTGGAAATACCGCCAATACCAATGCGCCAGGACCACTTCCATGACGGGTCTCATCGGTTCGGGAGCCGTGGCAATTTGAGGTTCGAGGCGGATGATCATTTCCTCGACCTTGTTCCCCTGAATCCTGCCCTCCAGCACGATTTTCAGGCAGATGGCTTTAGTGGCCTCCGCATGCGCCTGATCCGCAAGGGCCTCTGGGATGATCTGGTCCAAAACTGCAATGGCGGTCCTGGGCAATCCCCTTTGGATGGCATCGTCCACCTGCGTCCACAAGCTCTCCCGGGGTCCTGCCGCGGACGAATTCACCGCCAGTGCCGACAGAACCAGCACGCACGGCAGCCACATAAGGTGATTTGCTTTTCCTCTCATTTTGCCGTCCTTTCAAAAAAAGCTATGAAAATATGATGACGCCGCAGCCCACGCGGCCGCAGCCTATCTGCGCTGTCAGGGGGGGCCTTCAGCAAGAGATTTCCACGCGGATGGGCCAAATGGCGTTCTGGTGCAAGGCACGTCTTGGCTTGGTCCGAAGGCTGTCGATTTGACCGGGAAAGACACATAACGACGTTCCTATTGGGCTAATCCACCTATCCTTAGGAATAATCCAGAGAACGCACAACAGAGTCCACACAAAGCGGACCCTTTACCTCTTGAAGGCAGGACGGGTATTAAACAGTGTACGCAGAAATTATGACGGCACGGACAGATATATATAGACTGAGTCCTACCTTTCTCATGGTCAGTACGATTGTGCCTGTGACCTTGTTCGTTCACAAGGCTCTCTTGCCGGCTTATGAGAGATATATCCGCCCGGCGAGCCTCGTTCCTACAAGCCTTGAACGAACCTTGCTTCACGGCGGGGATTGAGCCGACTCCTTGTGCAGCTTATACTCGACGCTATCGACGAGGGCCTGCCACGAGGCTTCGATGATGTTCTCCGAGACGCCGACGGTGCCCCACATCGAATTCTTGTCCATGGACTCAATGATGACCCGCACGCGGGCGGCTGTGCCCGCCTTGGCATTGACGACGCGGACCTTGTAATCGATCAGGTGGACATCCTTGATACAGGGGTAGAAATTCTCAAGAGACTTCCGCAAGGCGCCGTCCAGGGCGTTGACCGGGCCGTCGCCCTCCCCCACCACGTGCTCGGTCTTGTCGCCGACCCTGAGTTTGACGGTCGCCTCGGTGACAATGTCGCCCGTGGCGCGCTTCTCTACGTCGATGTGGTACTTGACCAGCTCGAAGAACGGCCTGTACGTACCGATCATCTTCTTTACGAGCAGGTCGAAGCTGGCGTCCGCCGCCTCGAACTGGTAGCCCTCGTTCTCAAGCTCCTGCACCCGCGTCAGAATTTTACGGGCCAGTTTTTTGTCCTCGGCGATCTTCGCTTTTTCCAGCTCGGCCAGCACGGTGGATTTGCCGCTCAGCTCGGAGATGAGAAATCGCCTCTCGTTGCCGACAAGGTCCGGCGAGATGTGCTCGTAGCTATGCTTGCTCTTGCGCAGGGCATCCACGTGCAGGCCCCCTTTGTGCGCAAACGCGCTTTCGCCCACGTAAGGCATATTCGTCACCGGCGTGAGGTTGCCGACCTCGAAAACGAAGCGAGAGACCTCGGTTATGGTCTTGATCTTTTCCGGAGCGAGGACATCGAAGCCCATTTTGAACGTCAGGTTGGGGATGACGGTGCACAGGTTGGCATTGCCGCATCGCTCGCCGAGGCCGTTGATGGTCCCCTGGACCTGGCGGGCCCCGGCGCGGACGGCCGCCAGAGTGTTCGCCGTGGCACAGTCGGCGTCATTATGCGTATGAATTCCCACCGGCGTCGAAGCGAAGCGCTCGCCGACGGCCCTGGTGATCTCATATACCTGGTCGGGCGTGCAGCCGCCGTTCGTATCGCACAGAACGAGCGCATCGGCGCCGGCCTCGGCGGCGGCGCCCAGGACCTTCATCGCGTACTCGGGATTTGCCTTGTAGCCGTCGAAAAAATGTTCGGCGTCGAAAATGGTCTCCAGGCCGTGTCCCTTGAGATATCGCACCGAATCGGCGCAAATCGCCAGGTTATCATCAAGTGAGCAACCCAGCACTTGCGTGACGTGCATATCCCAGCTCTTGCCGACCAGGGTTGCAGCCGGTGTCTTGCAGGCAAGGATGGCCCTCAGGGAGACGTCATCAGTAACGCTCGCATCGGCCCTGCGGGTGTTTCCGAACGCCGTGATGACGGAATTCTTCAGGCCCAGCTTTGCCACCTCCTCGAAGAACTGCATCTCCTTGCGGTTCGACGCAGCGTATCCGCCCTCGATGTAGCCCAGGCCCAGCTCGTCGAGGCACTTGGCGATGGCCAGCTTATCCTCAAGCGAGAAACTCACGCCTTCGGCCTGCATCCCGTCGCGAAGCGTAGTGTCGTAAATCGTTATCTTTTCCATAGGTCGTGCCATTGTATTGTGGCCAAGGCAGGATGTAAAGCTGAAAAAGCCACCGGCAGGAAAGCCGCCGCCATGAACGGACGCAGGAAAAAGATTACCCATTTTCTGGAAAAGAGTTGCCCTATCCGCCATCATCACATAGCATAAAAGTTTGTGCGAATACGGAGATGAAGTGTGTTGTATTGGACGTAAGGTAACATGAGTCTTACGCAAATTTTGCAGCCGAACTGTATCAAAGTGCCGGTCGCGAGCCGGGACAAGGAAGCCGTCATAACCGAGCTTGTCGATCTGCTGGATGCCAACGGATTGTTGTCGGACAGGGATGCCGCCTTGCAGGCCGTCTTGACGCGGGAACGACTACAGAGTACCGGAACGGGCGCCGGGATAGCCATCCCTCACGGCAAGTGCACCGCCGTCAAAGAGCTTGTGATGGCCGTGGGGATTGCACGTGAGCCGATCGAGTTTCACAGTGTGGACGGCAAGCCCGTCACGATCCTGATCTTGCTGATCTCGCCGGCCGACCAAACCGGACCTCACATTCAGGCTCTGGCCAAGATCAGCAGACTCATGCTGAATGAAGATTTCAGGAAAAACTTCGAGAAAGCCGCTTCGGCCGAAGAGGTATATGAGCTGCTGAGCCATCCGGAGAAGCAATAGCCGCCGGACGGCGGTTCGTCGCCGTTCGAACGCCGGACTTCAGTTACGCGCTACTTGCCGGTTTCCCAGAGGATCAGCCCCATTTCGTAGGGATTTGCCAAATCTGTGTGTCTCGGCAGAATCCGCACGGCCACGCCCTGCTGCCCGGTTTTCGTGCACGACATTGAGCCGACAAACCAGTGTTCGCCCGTCTCATCCGAAGATCGTTCATAGTCCATGTGCACGGACGCGCCGTCTCGGATATTGTCCCAGGTGTCCACGGGACCATAGTAAAGCTCCACGGAAACATCACTTGGACTGGCTTTGCCCAGCTTGACCAACGCCTTGACCGACAACTGGGAGCCAACCTTGAGTTGGGGCTGTTTGGGGTTGAGCTGTTTGCTGCCGTCCCCGTTGCGGGCTTCCATGATCACATCCTTTACGGAAAACTCGGGCCATGCCTCTCTTACAGTGGACTTCCAGTTCGAGAAGGCCTTGGCCCTTGCGCAGGCCTCGGCCGTCAGAAAACGCCATTTGGCAGCCGCAAGGTTGTAAAACCGCCGGGTATATTCGGCCACCATTCGGTGACTATTGAAACGAGGTGCTACCCATTTGACTGAGGTTTTCACCCTGTGTATCCACGCTCTTGGCAGATTGTCCGCGGTGCGCGTATAGAACAGGGGGATGACCTCATTTTCGAGCAGGTCGTAGATGGCCTGCGATTCGACCAGGTCCTGGTAGTCGCTGTCCTCACAGATCTCGCTGGCCCCGATGACCCAGCCTCCACCTCGGGTATATCCTTCACACCACCAGCCGTCGGCTGTACTCATGTTCAGGACGCCGTTGACTGCGGCCTTCATGCCGCTTGTCCCGCTGGCCTCCATGGGGCGGCGCGGATTGTTGAGCCACAGATCGACGCCTCGGACCAAGGCCCTGGCGATATCCATGTCATAATCCTCCAGGAACACAACGCGCCGCCGGATGCTTTGCTGGCCGGCAAAATGCACGATCTGACGTATAATGTCCTTGCCCTCCGTATCCTTTGGGTGGGCCTTTCCCGCGAAAATGATCTGTATCGGCCTGTCCTGGTCGTTGAGCAGTTTGGCAAGGCGTTGGGGGTCTCTCAGCAACAGATTGCCTCTCTTGTAGCTTGCAAACCTCCGGGCGAAGCCGATGGTCAGTGCCTCGGGATCGAGGACTTCCTCGGCGTGGTTGAGCTCGGTATGATAGGTCCCTCGCCGCTGCATTTGGGCCTTCAGGCGGTTGCGAGCAAAAACAATCAGCTCGTCTTTGCATCGCTGATGTGCCCGCCACATTTCCTCGTCGGGTATCTGGTCGATTCCTTCCCAAACGGCTTTGCTCATGGCTTCATCAGCCCAGTGCGGGCCGAGATATTTCTCGTACAGCGAATCGATTTCATCCGCCACCCAGTTCTTGGCATGGATGCCGTTCGTGATCGATATGATGGGAATTTCATCGTGGGGGACACCCGGCCAAAGGCTTCCCCATATCCCACGTGAAATCCGGCCGTGTAACTTGCTCACGCCATTGGCACAACTGCTAAGACGCAGCGCGAGAACCGGCATCTTGAACGGCTCACTGTCGTCGTCCGGAAGAACCCTGCCCAGCGCCAGAAACCGCTTTCTGTTGATG
>DATKWR010000643.1:0-4492 GCA_035529475.1 Sedimentisphaerales bacterium
CCCATCGAAGGCACGTTTCGCGCGCACCAGGTGCCGATTACAGATTTTGTGGCGAAACCCAAACATTTGAAAATATTGGAACAATGGATGAAGAGTTATAGGGCTGAGGAGTTATTTGACAAAAACGGCAGGCTCATTCCTGAACTGGCTGAACTGTCCCCCAAAGGGAAGCGGCGTATGGGAGCGAACCCCCATGCGAATGGAGGCCTTCTCCTTAAAGAATTGAAGTTGCCGGATTTCCGCGACTACGCGGTCAAGGTGCCGAAGCCCGGCGTCGTGGAAGCAGAATCCACGCGAGTCCAGGGAGAGTTCATCCGCGATGTGCTCAAGCTCAACGCAGAGGCCCGCAACTTCCGCATCTTCAGCCCGGACGAAACCGCGTCGAACCGCTGGACCAACCTGTTCGAGATTACGAACCGTTGCTCAACCGCGGAAGTTATTCCCCTTGACGATCATGTCGCACCTGATGGCCGGGTGATGGAGATGTTGAGCGAGCACCAGTGCGAGGGCTGGCTGGAAGGTTACCTCCTGACCGGCAGACACGGTTTTTTCTCATGCTACGAAGCGTTCATCCACATCATCGATTCGATGTTCAACCAGCACGCAAAGTGGCTCAAGGTGGCGGGCAATATCCCATGGCGGCGGCCGATTGCATCACTGAACTATCTGCTCTCATCGCACGTGTGGCGGCAGGACCAAAATGGTTTCAGTCACCAGGATCCGGGGTTCATTGACCACGTGGTGAACAAGAAGGCGGAAATCATCCGTGTGTATCTGCCTCCGGACGCCAATACCCTGCTGTCGGTCACAGACCATTGCCTGCGCAGCCGCAATTACGTCAATGTTATCGTCGCGGGTAAACAGCCGGAGCTCCAATGGCTGGAGATGGATGCAGCCATCAAGCACTGTTCGGCTGGGCTTGGTATCTGGGAATGGGCCAGCAACGACGAGGGCGGCGACCCCGATGTGGTGATGGCCTGCTGCGGGGATGCACCAACCTTGGAGACACTGGCCGCTGTCGAGATCCTGCGACAGTACTTCCCGGGACTGAAGGTCCGTGTCATCAATGTGGTGGACTTGATGACGCTTCAGCCGCAGAGCGAGCATCCTCACGGGTTGAGCGATAAAGACTTTGACGTCCTCTTCACCAAGGACAAGCCCATCATTTTCGCCTTCCACGGCTATCCCTGGTTGATTCATCGCCTGGCATATCGTCGGACTAATCACAAGAATCTCCATGTACGCGGGTACAAGGAAAACGGAACGACTACCACCCCCTTCGACATGGTGGTGTTGAATGATCTCGACCGCTTCCACCTGGTCGGCGACGTGATCGATCGTTTGCCGGGTTTGGGTTCAAGGGCGGCGTACACCAAACAGTTTCTTCGCGACAAACTGCTGGACCACAAGGCATACATCGACAAGCACGGCCAAGACATGCCGGAGATCCGCAACTGGAAGTGGGGGCCGACCCATGAATAAATTAAAACAACTCTGGAACCATATGCGATCGAGTTTTTGGTTTATGCCTTCGCTGATTGTTGCGTTCAGTATTGCCTTCGCGGTGGCTTTGATCGAAGCAGACTCCCTTGAGAGCGATCTATGGCTGGGCCGGTGGCCGAGACTTTTTGGGGCCGGGGCAGAAGGCGCCCGCGGGATATTGTCCACGATTGCCGGCTCCATGATAACCGTGGTGGGGGTCACGTTTTCGATGATATTGGTGACGCTGGCGCTGGCCTCGAGCCAATATACTTCGCGCATCCTGCGGAACTTCATGAGCAGCCGCGTCACGCAGGTCGTGCTCGGAATATTCACTGGTATTTTCACCTATTGCCTGATCGTGTTGCGCACCATCCGAAGCGGCGACGAGGGCTCATTTGTTCCAAGCCTGGCGGTATTCTTCGGCGTAGTGCTGGCGCTCGGAGGTGTTGGCGTCCTCATTTTTTTCATTCATCACATCGCCTCCTCGATCCAGGCCACGAGCATTATTGCCTCGGTGGCCGATGAAACCTTGGAGGCCATTGACCGGCTTTTTCCAGGGAACCTTGGGCAGGGGCCGTTTGACGAAGATAGGGATCAGGCAACACTCCCTCTGCCGGAGCGGAACTGGCAGGCAGTCACGGCCAGGAGAAATGGTTATATTCAAAGCGTAGATAACGCGGCGCTCCTGGGTTTGGCGCGGGAGCACAAGACCATCGTGCGGATGGAACGAGGCATCGGCGAGTTTGTGGTCGATAACAGCTTGCTCGCCTCGCTCGCTCTGGATGCCCCTCCGGATCAAGAGACGATTGACGCTCTGCAGGCGACTGTCAGCATCAACCGTTACCGAACGCTGCACCAGGATTCCGCTTTCGGCATCAGACAGATCGTGGATGTTGCATTGAAAGCACTCTCACCTGGCATCAACGACACCACGACGGCCATTATATGCGTGGATTATCTGGCGGCGATTCTGGCGCGGCTTGCCTCCCGGGAAATCCCTTCCTCGCTTCGCCATGAGGACGGAGAACTGCGGGTGATCGCCATCGGGCCGACCTTTGCCAGCCTGGTGTCCGAATCGTTCGATCAAATTCGAGGCAGCGCCACAGGCAATGTCGCCGTCATGTTACGGATGCTCGGCGCGCTTCAAACCATCGCCAGTCTGACGGCCAGCCCCAGCCGGCGGCGGGCGCTCCGTGAACAAGCGCAATGGATCGCCGAATTGGCCGAACGCACCATTAAGTTACCGCACGATCGGGCACGGTTTGAGAGTAGGCTGGCGCGCGTGCGCGAAGAGCTCGAAGCCGAGCCGGCTTTGTATGCCCGGAATGAGAATGCAAACTGACAGTGGACCAGCGAGAGCAAATATGAATAATAAAACCAGTTTTTCTAACCTCGGCGCGGTGGTCGCGGTGCGCGGCAGTGTCGTGGATATACGATTCGATGGGCATTTGCCGCCGATCTACTCGTTGCTGCACGCGAAGGAGGGTAAAATTGCCATCGAGGTTTTGGCCCAGCTCGACGCGCATCACGTGCGTGGCATCGCGCTGACCCCCACCCAAGGCCTCGCCCGCGGCATCGCGGTGGAAGACACGGGCGGGCCGTTGAAGGCGCCGGTCGGCAAGGGAATTCTCTCGCGAATGTTCGACGTTTTCGGGAACGCCATCGACCGCCAAGCGGCGCCGACAGATGTCCAATGGCGCACAGTCCATCGAGCCCCGCCGGCGTTAGCACGGCGTTCCACCAAATCCGAGATCTTCGAGACGGGGATCAAGGTCATCGATGTGCTGGTACCGCTCGAGCGCGGCGGCAAAGCGGGTCTGTTCGGCGGGGCGGGCGTGGGCAAAACAGTATTACTGACCGAAATCATTCACAACATGATCGGGCAACAAGAGGGCGTAAGCATTTTTTGCGGGATAGGCGAACGATGTCGTGAAGGGGAGGAACTTTACCGCGACATGAAGGAGGCAGGGGTACTGCCGAACATGGTGATGGTGTTCGGGCAGATGAACGAGCCGCCGGGTAGCCGGTTCCGCGTGGGCCATGCGGCGCTGACGATGGCCGAGTATTTCCGGGACGACGAGCATCGCGACGTGCTGCTGCTGATCGATAATATTTTCCGCTTCATCCAGGCCGGCATGGAGGTGTCCGGCTTGATGGGGCAGATGCCGTCGCGTCTGGGCTATCAGCCGACCGTGGGCACAGAGTTGTCACGGCTGGAGGAACGCATCGCCAACACCGACGCCGGAGCCATCACGTCCATTCAGGCGGTGTATGTGCCGGCGGACGATTTGACCGACCCCGCGGCGGTGCACACGTTTTCGCATCTCTCGGCGTCGATCGTGCTTTCGCGCAAGCGGGCAAGTGAAGGACTTTACCCGGCTATCGATCTGCTGCAATCCAGCTCCAAAATGGCCACGCCCGGCATCGTTGGCGAACGACACTATCTCCTGGCGCAGGAAATCAGGCGGACGCTCGCGCAGTATCAAGATCTCAAGGACGTCATCGCCATGCTCGGCCTTGAGCAGCTTTCGCCGGAGGACCGCAACGTGGTCGCCCGCGCTCGACGGCTGGAGCGATTCCTCACGCAGCCGTTTTTCGCCACCGAGCAGTTTATCGGCATCAAGGGAAAACTCGTCAGCCTCAAGGACGCGCTGGACGGCTGCGAACGAATCCTGCGCGATGAATTCAAAGACTATCCGGAGAGCGCGCTCTATATGATTGGGGCGATTGACGAGGCGAAGAAAAAGGCCTCGCCCGACAAATCAGCAGCGAAGGGCTACCCGAAGCCTGCCGTTGATTCCAAGCCCAAAGCCAAGTCCGACCCGCAGCCGAAGCCCGAGCCGAAACCTAAACCGGAGGTCGAACATGCAGCCGACACTCATGAATCTTAAGGTTCTCCTGCCGTTCCGAATCTTCTCCGAGAAAACCGGCGTTTCGCGCATTGTTGCGGAGACCCGCGAGGGCTCGTTCGGGCTTTTGCCGCATCGGCTAGACTGCATCGCAGCGCTTG
>DATKWR010000644.1:0-26891 GCA_035529475.1 Sedimentisphaerales bacterium
CTGAGCACAGAGATAAGTGGTAATCCCGCTCGCGACCCAGATCCTTCGCTATCGCTCAGGATGACAGCCTCGCTGTCACTTTAGCTCAATTTACCTCACTTCTTCAACGGACACCTGACAACTGGACGATGGCTCGAGCGACCTGGTCCCGGCGGGTCTCGATGGGAGCCGGGTCTTTCGTGAAGGTCGTCATGTCGCTGGTAATCTCCTTCGGCACATCGAGCAGGCCGGCGTATTCCTGCCTCTGGCCGGGGCTGAGTTTGTCCTTCTTCGCTTCGAGCAGGCGCTTCAGCATGGCCAAGTATTCGTAGTCTTCGATGCCGTCGCGGAGCATCTCCCAGCGGATGCTGTCCACCGGCCCATCAAGAACCGGCCCGGGTGGATTGGCGTCCGCCGCGGCTTCGGGGGGATAGATAAATCGACCGTCGCCATTGCCCCAGGGTCTCTTTTCGCCGTCGGGTGTGCTGTAGCCGGACCGCCAGCCCATCGGGTCATTGTAAGGGTTCTGCGGATGATTCGCATCGGGATAGGCGGCCGAGCTGGTCCAGTAGTTGCTCTGCCAGACGAGGATGCCGTCGATCTTGCGCTGCCAGGTCTGCCAGAGCCATACGCGCAGCTCGGTTCCGGGGTGGTCGATGAAGAGGGTGCAGTAGGGGGCCTTAGGACCCGTGCAGACGTACCACCAGAATTTCTCGCCGTGCTTGCGGCGTTCCTCAGCCGGCTCGTGCTTGTAGTTGTTCGAGACGGGGCACCAGATGTTCGGCCCTCCGACGAGATTCGGCTCGACCTGCTCGGTCAACATGCGAGTGACATCGGGGGCGGCTTCTTTGAGCTTGTTGAAACCGTTCATGACGAACTCGTAATCTTTTGGGTCAGGCTCGTCGAACCAATAGACGTAGGCCTCGTCCAGCCAGCCTTTCTGACGCAGGTGCTCCTGGACCTCGTGACAATAGGTCTTGAAGGCGGCCTTGTATTGCGGCGTGTCTTCTTTGTAGCCTAACAGTTCGGGCTCCCGGCGCGAATGGAAAGTCCCGCCTCCAAGCCCCGGGATGCTCAGCCTGAATGAGTTGAATTTGTAATGGTCGATACCGCGTTCCATGCCGGCGTCCCACGCGGTCCAGTCGAAAACCGGCTTGATCTGTTCGGGCGTGGTCGCCTCGTCTATGTGAGGCCAGGTGGCTTTCACGTCGTCCAGCGGCGCAGGATCGTAAGGAGAAATGTGATGGGCGCCGAAGCTCGCCCAGTACTTATCGAGCACCTGCCGTTTTTGTTGGGCGTCCGAGACCTTCTGATAGCGAAATACGTTGCTGGCTGAGAAGCCGAAGGCCGTCGTGCACGTCATGCGGTCGGGCAGAACGAAATCATAGACCTCCACGCGCAGCGCCGCATCGGCACTATAGTCTTGCGATTGCAATTTCATGGTGCCTTCGTAGGTTCCCGCCGGCACGTCACGAGGCACTTTCACGCGGACCCAGAACGGCTGATTTTTGTTCGCCTCCAAATCGAGCGGACCCTTCAACGGCGGCAGCGGGTCCGGCCACAATCCGGGAACGGAGCTCTTGTCGGTCGGCCGCTCGACGTTGACGTATCGGACCTCCAGCACCTCGACGTTCGCGGCGGGGATGGCCGCTCCACCCGGACCGGTCAATGCTCCGGGGCGCACCGTCAAAGCTTTCAATTGTCTCACAGGACGAATCACCAATTGCGCTGCTTCCGCCTCATTGCGGGCGGCGCGAATCAGAACGGCCTGGCTCTTCGCCGTGGGTAAGGGTTTGTCGGGGCTGATTTTCCAGCCCGAGCAAGCCCACCACAAAGCGACGTTGTCGCCCGAGCCGGCCAGGAGCTCGCCGTAGGGGGCGCTGAAGTAATCGTTGGTCTGGGCCAGCCCGATTTGGCCGGCCAGCAAGACCACCAAGTAGATACGTTTGCTCAACATGCTGCATCACCTCACAACTGACAATTGAAAATCGGCAATTTCTGGATAGTATTCTCCTCAATAAGCCCGGCGGCGTCAAGTGGCCTTGCCACGCTCCCCCGGCGATGGCGGGGCCACGAGGACGCCCGCACCTATTGCACTTGTGGATGGCAGACGGTACAATACCCTTGTCAGGAACAGCCGAAACGCGCGGGGCGGGAGATTATGGAGGTGCAGCAATGTGGTTCAAGAAAATAAGACATGCGTGGTCAATTTCTCGACAGGCTCCGGAAAAGAGACCGCGGCGACAGAACATCCGGCGCTGCCCCAAAACAGGCAAGCCTCTTGAAACCGGCAGGAAATACCACTGGCTCGTATGGGTGTGTCCGGTTGTGGGGTTGTTGTCGCTGGTCTGGTTTTTGATCCGCGTGATACCCAAGCCTTCCCGCGCGACCTATCCCTGCCAGCGCGTGGTCTCGCCGCTGGCCGGCGGCTTTGTGATTTGGATCGCTGGCCTGGTTGGGTCGACTCTGCTATACCGCCGGGCGCGCAGACACCTCCATCAGGCACGGTGGGCCTTTGCAGGTCTCTGCCTTGCCTTGGGCGTTGCAGCCCTCTGGATACCTCTTGCCGCAACCAGCAGCGATCCAGCTACGGCGGCATTCGTCCCCTCCGAGCCGTCCAACAGCCCGATGGGCGTAGCAAGGGGAATTCATCCCGGACGCGTCGTTTGGGTTCACGACCTCGACGCCACCGGTTGGGATGGCCGAAGCGGAAGCTGGTGGGATGATAGCAACACCGACCAGAACGCCGTCGATCTGATGGTATCCAAGAGCATCCGGACGCTGACGGGTCGGACCAGCGATGCGGAGGCGTGGGACGCGCTTTTCAGACACTTCAACCAGGCCAAGGGATTTGGAGACCTCGGCTACCAGCCGGGTGAGAAGATAGCGATCAAGATCAACATGAATCAGGAGAACAGCAGCGCGGGCAACTGGTCGCCGGCCCAGGGCAATCCCAGCCCTCATGTGCTTTACTCAGTCCTCAAGCAGCTCACGGACGTCGCAGGCGTACCAGGCTCGGCCATCACGATTTACGATGCTGCACGATACATTGGAAATCCCATCTACAACAAGATCAGGAGCGATCCCGACCCGAACTTCCAGGCGATCCGATTTGTGGTCAAGCCCGGCCTGGCTCGCAGCGGACGTATCGCGGCGGTCGAGGACAGGGCGAACCCGCTCTTGACGAAGGCCGGCACGGCCTACCTGCCCCAGTGCGTGACCGGCGCCAAATACCTCATCAACATGGCCTTGCTGAGGCCCCACTCGCTGTTCGGCATCACCTTGTGCGCCAAGAACCATTTCGGCTCCACGTATTTCCCATCGGGCGGCGGCTGGACGCCCTCACCCATGCACAACTACGGCCAGCGAACGAATTCTATGGGCTCGTACAATTGCCTGGTCAATCTCAATGGGCACAGGCACCTGAGCGGCAAGACCCTGCTGTATATGATCGATGGGCTCTGTTCGGCGAGGAATCAAAGTGCCGAGGTCATAAAGTGGCAGTCCTTCGGCGATGACTGGTGTTCGAGCCTCTTTGCCTCGCAGGACCCGGTGGCGATTGATTCGGTGGCCTTGGATTTCCTGCGAAACGAGCCTCGCTGTACGGACGTGACCGGCACACCCGAGAACTACCTGCACGAAGCCGCCCTGGCAGAAAATCCTCCTTCCGGGACCTTCTACGATCCGGAGGGCGATGGCACGCGGCTAACCAGTCTCGGCGTCCACGAGCACTGGAACAACCCTGTGGAGAAGAAGTACTCCCGGAATTTGGGAACGGGCGACGGCATTGAACTTGTGGTTGCGTCTTTTGCCTCTGCGGACGGGCCCGTCGAGAACGTCACCAGGGGCAGAAGGTACGAGCGCATCAGGTACGCCATCAGCGAGGCAACTCCAGGCGACGAGGTTGTTCTGAGCCAGGGTCTCTACCTTGAGAACATCAATTTCGGCGGCAAGAACCTCGTGTTTCGCTCGACCGACCCGAGCAACCCGGCTGTTGTAGCCGCTACCGTTCTGGCCGGCGGCGGCAGCGGGCCGGTCGTGACCTTTGCCGGCGTCGAAGACGCAACCTGCATCCTGAGCGGCTTTACTGTTACCGGCCCGGAGGCAGGGATTTACTGCTCGGGCTCGTCGCCGACAATCGCCAACTGCGTGATTCAAAACAACGCGGGACCCGGGATCGAGCTGCGCGAAGGCAGCAATCCGGCCATCCGCGATTGTGAAATCGTTGCCAACGCGGGGGCGGGAGTCGAAATGTGGACCAGGCAAAGCGGCCGTTTCGTGACCCACAACTATCCGGCCCTCGCCCACTGCATCATCGCCGGCAATGGTCAGCACGGCGTATCGGGCCTGCCCCCGGGCGGCGGACTGCCCACGATCACCAACTGCACGATTGCAGCCAATACCGGCTTTGGCGTCTCCAGCCTGCAACCGGCGATTATGAATTCTATTGTCTATTACAATAGCGCCGGCAGCATCCAGACGCAAGACGATGCACCCGCCGCGGTAACTTTCACCGATGTCCAGGGGGGCTGGCCCGGCGAAGGCAATATCGATGCGGCCCCGTGTTTTGCCGAGCCCGGGTTCTGGAGCCTGAACGGAACGCCTGATGATCCGAGCGATGACTTCTGGGTCCTGGGGGATTATCACTTGCGGTCAGAAGCGGGCCGATGGGACCCGAAGCGCCTTAGCTGGGTTCAGGATGTCCTGACCGGCCCCTGTATTGACACTGGAAACCCGGATTCGGACTGGACCGCCGAACCGCCGCCGAATGGGGAGCGCATCAATATGGGCGCCTACGGGGGGACCCTTCAGGCCAGCAAGTCGCTTTCAGTTGCTCCGTAGCGCAATGCTGGTTTGTAGTGACGCCGTAAGGCGTTATTTCCAAAATGCCCTTACGGGCACACTACAAACGAACCGCCGCTCGGTGCCGTCAGTTCCAGCAAGATTCATGCAAAAAAAAGTACGCAGATTGTGTATGAACCCCGCTCGCGGAGTATCTATATAGATAAAGGCTCGATATGACGGTTCAAGCAAGCCAAAACGAATCGGCGTTAGTATGTGCGGCGCAGCGGCGCGATAAAGAAGCGCTCCAACTGCTTCTGGCGCACAACTGGGCGTGGCTGAAAGGGCTGGTTTTCAGTATCGTAGGCGATCCCGGCGAGGTCGATGACGTTTTGCAGGACATTTGTGTCCGGGTGATTGCGAAAATCGACACGCTGCGCGAGCCGGAGCGTTTCCGGCCGTGGCTGGCCATGTTAGCTCGCCGGCAGGCCCTCCGGTACCGCCAGCAAAAAGCCCGAAGGCCGGTTCCGCTGTCTGCGGGACTGCTCGCGGAGGACCAGGAACCTGCCGAGTTCAAGTTTGGGCGCAAGGCCGACGGAGGCATCGAAGCCATTGAACGGCAGGAGCAGTGTAGGCGGATATGGGAGGCGGTGCAGTCGCTCCCGGAAAAATACCGGCAGGTCTTTGTGCTGCAACACGCCGGCGACCTGACCTATGCCCAAGTCGCGGAGATACTGGATGTGCCCCTGACAACCGTCCAGATTCGACTCGTGCGGGCAAGACGTATGATCTGCGACCGAGTCGCCGGAAGGGACGCAAACAAAGTGTGGGAAGAATAGCTATGAATCAGGAAATACTCGAAATAGTGATTGGAAAACACCTCGACGGCGAGATCACGCCCGGCGAACAGCGTATTCTGGACGTGGAGCTGGACAGAGACCCTCGGGCCGCAGAACTGCTCGGAGAGTTGCGGGACCTGCACGAGCGAAGCTCTGAGCTGGTTGGCTCGTGCGTTCTCGGACAGGGTGCGGCGCCCGGCGATATCTTCGAGCAGGCGTGGCAGCAGGCGGAACACCCCGTTCGGCGCACGCTCAAACGAGTGGGCTATGTCCATGTGGCGGTGGGAGTTGCAGCAGGTTTTGTGATGGGTCTTGCCGTGCAGTTCGTGCTGCCCGGTGCTTCGGCGCCCCAAAACGGCCCGGCTGCCTCTGACGTGGTTGCGCGGAATGTGGCCGACCCGATGGAGCTTGAGGTGCCGAGCTTTTCCGAGCTTCCGGTCGATCCTTCAGGCAACCCAATTCGCAATGTTGATTGGTACAATTTCACCGACAAACTGGGGAACCAGTGGCTGATCGAAGGGCTGCGGGAGAGCACTGTCCGGCCTGCCGCCTATAGTACAGACTTGTAAAGGAAATAGCTGAGAACTCGATTGAGAAAGGACAAGCCATGAACACAAAGAATATGGGGATAACAGTAGTGATATCGCTGTTACTGACGGCGGTGGGACTTGGCGCTGAGTCGAAGACGCCGGAGGGGCCCGCCTGGATGGGCGTGCTCCTGGATACGGCGCCATTGCCTGATTTGCTCAACAAACACCTTGCTCTTTCGCCTGGCCAGGGCATCCGGATCAGGAACGTGCATCGGGGCAGCCCTGCGGACAACGCTGGGCTCGACCGGGACGATATCATCATCGGTTTTCAGGGTAAGGACGTCACCGACCGAGAGAGTTTTGTCGATGAGGTGCGCGACTCCGGCGTGGGCACAGAAATCTCGCTGACGATTATCCATCTGGGCCAGCGTAAAAGTGTCAAACTCAAGCTCGAACCCTTCAACGGTCCCGTTGATTTGAAATATCCTTCCGAGCCGGACGCGGTGCAGTCATGGCGCCCGGGCAAAATCTTCCGATTCACGCCCGAGGACAAGCAGTGGCAGGAAATCCTCAGGGAAAACATGCCGAGGGACTTCGATGTGAGCATCCGGCGCTTCTTTGATGAGACGACTACCTACCACCACTCCAACGGCGAGGAATACACGATCACGGTCAAAGGAAACCCGGATGACGATGATTTGACTGTTTCCGTGCGCGCCGGCCCCGCCGAGTACAAAACCACGGCCAAAGAGATCGACAGACTGCCCGAACAATATCGCAAATCTGCCAAAGAAGCAATTGAAGACCACTGTAGAAACTCGAAGCCCGAGGTTCGGACTCCGCCGCCTTCCGGAGGTTGGAGGTCCTACTTCGATAAGCTGCGTTCCCGCGTCAATCCGCCAGATGTAAGGCGGATAAACCCGCCGGAGGACAAGAGATTCGAGCAGATGCAGGAACAGATGCGCCAGTTGCAGGAGCGCTTGGACAAGCTGGAGAAACGCCGGAATGGCTAACGCCGTCCAGAATACAGCAGTCGGGACACAGGACACAGAATGGAAGCTCTGCAGCTTGTTTCCTGTCTCCTGTCGTCAGTCGTTCGGCAGCATCTTCTTGCTTCTCAGAATATGGTGGTAGTGCTGGGCGAAGCGGTGAGCCTCATCCCGGGCGTATTGGAGAAGCTTGCGGACGGGGGAATTAGCGGCGAATTTTAAGGGCTGGGTCCGGCCCTGCAGGTAGATTGCTTCTTCCCGCTTTGCGATGGAGGCGATTTTCACAGGGGGGGCTTTCATTTCTTTGAGGGCTTCTTCTGCCGCCCGCAGGTGGCCCAGACCACCGTCAATCAACACAAGGTCGGGCCAGAGCTCTTCGCCCCGGAGGGCATATTTGTAGCGGCGTTTCACCACTTCGGCGATCATGGCATAGTCATCGATCCCCTTGACGGTCTTTATCCTGAACCTTCGATAGCCGCTTCTGAAAGGTTTGCCGTCGATGAATCGGACCAAAGACCCCACGGCCTCAGCGCCGGCGATATGGGCCACGTCAATCCCCTCGATGATCCGCACAGGCTCGGTCGATTGCAGCAATTCGCGCAGTTGGACAAGGGCCTCGGTCGGGTCGCCGGCAAAGACTTCCGGCTGCACGTTTTCATCGGGCGTGCCCCGGCGGTCGAGGGCCTCGATGAGCCTGATGCGGTCGCGGAACATCGCGGCCTTCTCGTATTCCAAAGCCTGCGAAGCTTCGGCCATCTGCCTTCTTAACTGGCGCAGGACCGTCGAACGCTTGGACCGCAGGAATCCGATCAGGTCCCTGACGATCCTCTTGTATTCGGGCTTGTCGATCCTGGCGGCGCATGGGGCGGTGCACTGCCTGATGCTGTAAAGAAGGCAGGGCCGGAAGAATCGGCGCTTCGGATCGTCCTGCCTGACGTTCAGCGTACAGGTACGGAACCTGAAGATTTTCTGGAGCACGACCAGGACGCCCCGCAGGTCTTTCGCGCCGGCAAAAGGCCCGAACAATCGGCTGCCGGAAGCGCGAGGTTTCCGGGTAATATATACGCCCGGATAATCTTCGCGGGTCGTGATTTCCAGGTAGGGAAACGTCTTATCATCAACAAGGTCGGTATTATAGGGCGGACGGATGTCTTTGATCAAACGAGCCTCGGTCAGCACCGCTTCAACGTCGTTCGAAGTCTCAAGAAAATCAACCGTTTCGACTTTGCCGATCATCTCGGCGATTTTCGGACCGCGCGACGCGATAGGGTCCGCACCCTTTTGAAAATAACTGGCAACTCGTGAACGCAGGCTCTTCGCTTTGCCGATGTAAAGAACCCGGTCACCAGAGCCTTTCATAAAGTATAGGCCGGGCCCGGTGGGCAAGGCTCTTATTTGCCTGCGAATCGTTTCAAATGTGGAATTCATTTCGACCGACATGTCATTATCTTAACACCGATGTGAGATTATCGAAAAGACATTGGCGCGCGCGAAATTTTTTTTTCTTCATAGATTCAGTCGCTGTAAGGACTAAGAGAAACGCTGAGAAAATTGCTCCAAAAAAAACGCATTTCGGTCTTTACACGTTCTCAAATTCTGATTAATCTGCCGATACTTATTTTGCGGCTCTGACCACTATATCTGGCGCAGCCCCCGGTTATTATTCTATATATTGCGGTCTTATATTTTCGCATGGAGGCGTATAAATGGCTTATAAATTTGACCCTGAGAACCCTTTCAGAACTGAGCAATCGCAGCGGAAAACAGCTATGAAAGCCTCCAAATCCATGGGCTTGAAGATAGAACGCTTCTTCTCGACCCCGAGCGTGCATCCCTTTGACCAGCTTGAATGGGAAACACGTTCGGCAAGGATTACCGACGATAACGGACAGGCCGTCTTCGAGCAGGATAACATCGAAGTCCCGGCTTCCTGGAGCCAATTGGCCACAAAAGTCGTAGCCAGTAAATACTTCTACGGCGACGTTGAATCGGGCCAGAGGGAAAACTCCGTAAAGCAGCTTGTACATCGCGTCTGCAAAGCTATCGAAAACCGGGGAAGAAGAGATGGTTACTTCGCCACCGACGAAGATGCCGAGACCTTCTATAACGAATTGACCTGGCTGTGTGTGAATCAATACGGGGCCTTCAATTCGCCGGTCTGGTTCAACGTGGGGCTTTTCGACGTTTACGGCGTGCGCGGCAGCAAGCATAATTTCCACTGGGACTCGCAGCGCAAAGAAGCCGTCCCGTGTGAAAACAGCTACGAATATCCGCAGGCTTCGGCCTGTTTTATCCAGTCGGTCAAAGACTCCATGGAAGACATCATGCGGCTGGCCACCAGCGAAGCGATGCTCTTCAAGCATGGCTCGGGCACCGGGACCGACTTATCAACACTGCGAAGCAGCAAAGAGAAACTCTCCGGCGGAGGAAAACCCTCGGGACCTTTGAGTTTTATGAGGGTGTACGATCAGATTGCGGCCGTGATCAAGTCGGGGGGCAAGACCCGCCGGGCTGCAAAAATGCAGTCGCTCAAGATTACCCACCCGGACATCCGGGAATTCATCACCTGCAAGACGGAGGAAGAAAAGAAGGCTTGGACGCTTATCGATGCCGGCTACGACGGGGACCACAACAACCAGGCCTACGAAAGCGTCATGTTCCAGAATTCCAACCTGTCCGTCCGTGTGACCGATGAGTTTATGCAGGCGGTGGAAAAGGACGCCTCCTGGGCAACCTATGCCGTAACCTCCGGCGAGACGATGGGCGAGCACTCGGCCAGGGAGCTGATGCAACTGATTGCTGAGGGCACGAGGATATGCGGCGATCCGGGCGTGCAGTACCACAGCACGATCAACCGCTGGCACACCTGCCCCAACTCCGGGCCGATTAACGCCTCGAATCCGTGCAGCGAGTACATGTTCGTTGACGACTCGGCCTGCAACCTGGCTTCGTTGAATCTCATGAGGTTTCGCAAGGAAGATGGGGCGTTTGACGTCCAGAGCTTCAAGAAGGCCATTCGGCTGTTTGTCATCGCCCAGGAGATTCTGGTCGATGGCGGAAGCTATCCTGACAGGGAAATCGCAGTAAACAGTCATAAGTTCCGGCCTCTGGGCCTGGGCTTCGCCAACCTGGGCTCTCTGATTATGAGCCTGGCGTTTGCCTATGATTCCGACCAGGCCAGGGCGATTGCCAGTGCGATCAGCGCCATCATGACGGGCACCGCCTACACAGCAAGCGCCGAATTGGCTTCCATCATGGGGCCTTTCGAGCAATTCCAGAAGAACCGCGACACGATGCTCAAGGTCATCAACATGCACAGGCAGTGTGCGTGTGAGCTTCCGGAGTCCCATTGTCCGGACTATCTGCGCAATGGCGCCAAGGATGCCTGGGACCAGGCCGTTGACGCCGGCTCCAAGGTGGGCTTCCGCAACGCCCAGGTGACCGTCATTGCACCGACCGGCACGATCGGCTTTCTGATGGACTGTGATACCACGGGCATCGAGCCGGACATTGCCCTGGTCAAGTATAAGCTGCTGGCTGGCGGCGGAATGCTCAAACTGGTCAACAAGACCGTGCCGATGGCCCTCGAAAAACTCGGTTACAGCGCCGACGAGATCAAGTCCATCTGCGACCATATAGACGAACAGGAGACTATCGAAGGGGCAAAAAAGCTGAATCCCGACCATTTGCCCGTTTTCGATTGTGCCTTCAAGCCCCGTAACGGCAAGAGGTGCATTCACTACCTGGCTCATCTGAAAATGATGGCCGCCGTCCAGCCGTTCACATCCGGCGCCATCAGCAAGACCATAAACATGCCGAAAGAGAGTACGACCGAAGATATTGCCGCCGCTTATACCGAGGGCTGGAAGCTTGGGCTCAAAGCGGTCGCGATCTATCGGGACGGCTCCAAGAGGCTTCAGCCGGTTTCTACCGAAAAACATAAAGAGTCCAAGGCGAAGGCGTCTGCAGAGACATCGGCTCCGGCCCGGCCCTTCCGCCGCCGGCTCCCGGATACGCGGCAAAGCATTACGCACAAATTTTCCGTCGCAGGACATGAAGGCTACCTGACGGTGGGGCTATACGAGGATGGTCAGCCTGGTGAGTTGTTTATCACCATGGCCAAGGAAGGCAGCACCGTCGGGGGCCTCATGGATGTCATCGGGACGTGTACGTCGATGGCCCTGCAGTACGGCGTGCCGCTGATCACGCTGGTGGACAAGTTCCGCCACGCCCGGTTTGAGCCGTCGGGCATGACATCGAACCGGAACATCCCCTTCGCCAAAAGCCTTATTGACTATATCTTCTGCTGGCTGGGCTGTCAGTTTATCCCCGGCTATGCCGACAAGAACACCCCCAATAGAACGGCCAGCTCCGATACAACGGAGAACAAGAATACAACTACAGCCAAGAAGCTCGTTGAAAAAACCAAGGACCTGGCACAGAAAATCGCCGAGGCAAAGGTCTTGAAACGAGATGGCAAGACCCCCTTGGTACATGAGCACGCGGCGAAAGAGCCCCTCGTGGAGCCCAAGAGCAGATTTGCCGGTCTGGCGAATCGAATCGGGCTTCTGGTCGGCTCTGCTGTGACCGATGAATCCGGAGCCGCACAGGCGGAGGCCAGGATCATGGAGATGTTCAACGCCCAGTTCGCACACTTCCCCGACGACGCCCCGGCGTGCGATATTTGCGGCGCAATCACCGTCCGCAACGGCACCTGCTATAAGTGCTACAACTGCGGCAACTCCATGGGCTGCTCCTGATCCGCCGACTCCGGCTTACGACCCGGAGAGTGTTCATTTGCGGTTAGATAGGGAGGTCGAAGCGATGAGCGCGCTGAGAAAACTCAGGCGGAAAGACCATTTAACCGGGCATGGAATCGAGCCGTTCACGGGGCGCCCCCTGCCGCTTGAGGGAGAAATGTCCGAAGTCCTCCTGGATTTTGCAGAGCCTATATTGGAGGGCATGTGCGATGACAGCTACTTCGACGATGCGATTGCTTTCTCGGCACTTTGCTGGAATCTTGCACTGGTGTCCTCGCAAGAGCAACGCGCGCACCTGAACGATGCGGCGGACGCTATGGCCGGATCCGACCTGTTCAAACAACGTGGAATGCAGCAGAGCGTCCACATGCTCCTGGACCGCAAGAAAGCCCTCTTTGCCGATGATAAGAGGCTGATTGTTGACTACGAAGTGGTCCAAGAGAAAGCCGGCCCGCGTCTGCTGGTCATGTCAACTCCAGTCGGGGACGGCCAAGCGGTAAATCCATAAGCGGCTCGCAGTAATTGACTATAGACATCTAACAGCGGATTTCGCCAAGAATTGGGTGCGTTCCTATCATTCCTTCGGTTCCCATTACCACCATCGCCAGGCACGATTACAGATTCCCGGTGTATTGCATTCGATGTGGAGTTGTGATATCATGTAGCCGGATATGTTCGGGTGTTTCCGACACATGTTGGACCGTGTCCATCGAAGGACAGTTTCCGCGGGCTGACGGATGTTTCCTGCACCGAAGTGCGAGGAGCAGGCTGAGATGTTGGCATCGTTCTGTGGGAGTCGTGCGGACCCAAGAAAGGCGGGTTATCGATGAGCAGGGAACTTGGCGTGCGGTGTCTCTTGTGTGTAATGGTAGTGGTTTGTGGCACGGCCGTCGGGGCCAATCGCTGGACGGGTCCGGACCTGCAACGTCTGGCACAGCGGTGGCTTGACGATGTTGGCCTTCCGGCAGACGGAGAAGGCCGCCCATTGCCCGAGGTGATGGGACTGGTTCTGGACAGTCAGGACCATCCACTGAGTGGTGTGCTCGTGGGAGGCAGCGACCTGACCGATCTGAATGGGGTATACAGCGGCAATGTCGCACGCAGCGCCTCCGGCTGGATTGTGCTCGACGCATTCGGCTATGCCACCGGTTACGCCACGCTCGACGCAAGCTGCGAAGGCGTTGACTTGTTTCTCGCCTGGATGACACCCTTTCAGGCCCTGGAGAAGGTCGAGCCCGACAAACCGGCCGAGCTCACGGTTGCCGACGATGAGAGTATCGCTCTGACCGTGCTCGTTGCACCCGAAGATCTCTCGGGGACGCCGGCCTACGTGGGCCTGGCCGATGTCAACGTGTTGGACGTCGGGCCGCTGTCCGCGCCTTTGCAGCCGAAAGAGCCTTTGTGTTTGGCCCGGGCCTTTGCTTTGGAGGCGTTCGATGAAACCGGACAGGCCGTCCCGGCCGCCGAAGGCCGCACGTTTGCGCTCGGCGTCCACGGCATTGATGCAACGGAGAGGGCCAAACTGGCTTGGTTTGACCCTGAGTCCGGACAATGGATGGTTCTTGAGGGGGCTTGCCAAGTGGCAGGAGATGGCGTCATAACGTGCACGCTTCCAAGACCTTGGCCGCTGTATGGCCTGTTTGTCCCCGGCGAGCCACCCTATCGACCTGCGGTCGGATCGTCGGCGCCAAGTGTTATCCAGTCATCCGCCAGGCCTATACAAATCGCGGGGGACGAGCCTCCCGGCGGCCAGTACAAATCGCTGTATCAGGCATTGCGGGACCGGCTGCGCCAGCTTGAGGACGACCGGGTGGCCGGTAAGCCGGGAGACCCCTGCAACGATTCAGTGCTTCGCAACATCCTGGAGCAAATGGCCCAGATCGCGCGGGACGAAGCCGCCCGCCAGCGCAACGAGACCGGCAAGATGCACCTGCTCTGGGTGGCCGGCCAAGCCATTCTGACTTGCCAGAACGACCTGGCCGCGTCCTTGATGACCCTTGCCGTGGAGATCACCAATGAAATCGCCGCGCGGCTGCTGAACGAGGGCGATTGCGGGAGACTGCGGGAGATGATTCACGCTCTCGACCAGCTTCAGGCCTTCGGTGGGGATCAGTCCCTCGCCCAGCAACTGGAGGAAAAGATCAAGCGCCTGCTCGCCAGTTGTGATGTATGGAGCGGCTCGATTCGTTACGTGTATCCCATCAGTAAGTCTCTGCCGTTGACGGGCGACGAGTTCGCGTTGCACTCCGGCGGCAGACTGTGGGTCGAGATGCACGACGTGCGCATGAGCACTCACGCCGAGACGCACGTACTCATGGGCGAGGTCCGAACCCGTCTGTCGTTTCCCTCGGTGCGCTATGTCGAGCGGGAGCCGTCGCCGATGTACAAGGACTGTCCCGACTTCCACGATATCCGCGTCGTCCAGGACGTTCCTTTTGGGAAAGACACGAGCAACTGGTTCTACTTCGATGGCACGTATGACGGTTACACGTTCCAGGTGAATCAGCCGGTCCCGGCCCCCGATGCCAAACCGGTCAAGATTCGGCACGAGCATTGGAGCACTTTCGTGGACGGAGATGGCAAGTGCGGGCGATACCCCAATATTGTGTGGATTATTCCAGATGAGTTCTATTCCGCCCTGATCCACAGCTTCATGTACCTGGGGATGAGCCCCTCGATCACCCTCCAGGAAATGCTCGAAACCGGCATGCACAGTGACGTCGCCGGCTACGAGACGATTCGGGGCAGCGAGCCCATTGCCAATCCAATGCCAATGCCGAATCATGGCCTGTATCCATTCACGGAAGGCGAGGTCATCTGGAACCTCATCCACGTGCAGCGTCTGCTGCCCTTCGAGCGCTGAGGGTGCCGTTCCATACTTGACCTCGGCAAAGCAAGAAAACAGGGACGTCTGAACCGAAGGTGTCAGGTACTGTTTATCGCTGCATTTCTGCTTTATGGCAGGCACCCGTGTGGCAAGTAGAATCGTCACCATGGCGGGACCCCAACGGATAGTTTTAGGCGGGTATGTGTACCATGTGAATCCGTGTAAATCGGTGTCTGGTAAGCGCTTATCCGCGTGCATCTGCGTTCACCCGCGGTTTCGTATCCGTTGCTCGTGACCTGTCCGGCGGACTTATAGATCGCGCGAAGCCGAAATTCTTGATTTTCCGTGCAAAAATAGTTTGACAGGGGAGACGGACCGGCTACAATATGGGGCTTTTAGTGGTAGAATGAGAGTGCTTCTATGAAAAGCTTTATGGCAAAAAAGAATCAGGTCGAGCAGAAGTGGCTGCTTGTGGACGCCAACGGGGCAACGCTGGGCCGAATGGCGGCGAAGATCGCGCCGATCCTTATGGGCAAAACCAAGCCAACCTACACGCCGCACGTCGATACAGGCGATTACGTCGTTATCGTGAACGCCGAAAAAATAAGGCTGACCGGCAAGAAAGCCCAGGTGAAGGAGTACGATTCCTACACGCGCTACCCCGGCGGGCATAAGTACGTCAGCTTTGCCGAGATGATGGCCAGAAAACCCGAGAAGGTCGTCGAGCTGGCTGTGCGGCGAATGATGCCCAAGAGCACCCTCGGCAGGCAAATGTTGAAGAAGCTGAAGGTTTATCGCGGCCCGGAGCACGAACACCAGGCCCAGAAGCCCGAGAAGATCGAACTATTTTAGGTAAAGACTGCGAATGATGGCTGAGACCAAAGTGGATAATCCTGATATTGAGTCGAAGGCTCAGGTCGCCGAAAGCGGGCCCAAGCCTTCGCTGAAGCCGACTGGCGAAGCAAAGGGTGGCTATTGGTGGGGTACCGGCAGACGAAAAAGCGCCGTGGCGCGGGTCAGAATCAAGCCCGGCAGCGGCAAGCTGGTGGTCAACAAGAAGGAGCTGGACGAGTACTTCAAGAGAGAGCAGGACCGCAAGGCGGTTGTGGCGCCTTTGAAGACCGTCCACGCCGAGAACCATTTCGATGTCTTCATCAATGTCAAGGGCGGCGGCACGACGGGACAGGCGGGGGCTTCTCTGCTGGGGATTGCCCGCGCGTTGAGGAACTATGACATCAACATGGCCGGTGCCCTGCGAGACGGCGGACACCTGACACGTGACCCTCGAATGGTCGAGCGCAAGAAGCCCGGTCAGAGCGGCGCCAGGAAAAGGTTCCAGTTCTCGAAACGTTAGTCTGGAATTTCACGTTCGTACGATTACAATGGCCGCCGGGATAAATTCCGGCGGCTGTTTTCTTTTAGGGCGGGCACGCCGGGGCACAGTTGCAATGCCGTCAAAAGCAGAGGGCAACGAAAATGGCCGAGGTCAGCAGTGGGAAGATTGTCGCGTACTGTGGTTTGGTGTGCTCCGAATGCGGGGCTTTCAGGAAACACAAGTGCCAGGGATGTCACAGTGAAAAGCCAATGTTCAGGAATTGCCCGGTGAAGAAATGTGCGGCAGGCCGCAACTACAGCACGTGTGCCGAATGTGGAGATTTTGAGGATTTGAAAGGATGCGGGAAACTGAACAACTTTGTTTCAAAGATTATGGGTTTTGTGTTTCGCACGAACAGAATCGGCAATCTGCGCCGGATTCGCGAAATCGGGTTGGAGCAGTTCAAAGCCGCAGATTAGTAGAGTAACGGCGTCTTTGGTGAGACGCTTTTTTGGAGCCTGACGAAGACATGAGTCAAAAGAGCAGTATGATACGCGTTGCGATCATCGGGGCCAGCGGATACACGGGCGCCGAATCGATGAAGATTATTCTCCAGCACAGCAAAGCCAAACTGACTTACCTGACGGCCATACCGGCTGAATGCGGAGCCGTCGAGGACGTTTTTCCGCAATTCCGAGGCCGGTGCGATCTGCAAATCGAGCCGCTGGATCTCAGCAAATTGGCCGACATGGCCGACGTTGCCTTGTGTTGCCTGCCGCACAAAGTCTCGATGGAGTTTGTGCCAAAATTGCTGAGCGCGGGATTAAAGGTCATCGACTTCAGCGCCGACTATCGGCTCAAGGATGTGTCGGTGTATGAAAAGTTTTACTCGGTCAAGCACACGGATACGGACAATTTGGCGCGCGCCGCGTTCGGCCTGCCGGAGCTTTTCCGCGAGCAGATAAAGGGCGCCGATCTGGTCGCCAACCCGGGCTGTTTTCCAACCGGAGCCATTCTGGCGATCGCACCGCTGCTCGACGAAGATCTTATCGAGCCGGATTCGGTCATCGTCAACTCCGTGACGGGCGCCTCCGGGGCCGGGAAAAACCCCTCGGCCAAATTCCATTTCCCCAACATGAACGAGAACCTCTTTGCCTACGGAATCGGCACGCATCGTCACATGCCCGAGATGGAACAGATCGCCGCGGAAATTGCCGGGGCCGAGGTCCGGATATTGTTTCAGCCGCACGTCGGGCCTTTCGACAGAGGAATCCTCTCGACCGTGTATTCCCAGCCGAAGGAAGACATCAGCGGGCAGCGGTTGCTTGAGCTTTACAACGATTTTTATAGTGGTGAGCCTTTTGTCCAAGTGCGCAAAGAGGCCCCAGGCCTGAAAGACGTCGTCGGCACCAACTACTGCCACGTCTTTCCGACATCTGTCAAAAGCAGGCTCGTGTGTTTCTCCGTGATTGACAACCTCGTCAAAGGCGCGTCGGGACAGGCCATTCAGAACATGAACATTCTCTTCGGATTGAAGGAGAATCTGGGCCTTCAGTAGGATTGTCCGGCAGACGCCGCAAGAGCCGAGGGATGAGAATAAGAGTTTTGCAGAATTGAAGTCAGGCATACTTTTGGAAAGAAAAAATCTTCGCTTTCGATTTTTTCTTTCTAAAACGCGATGTGTAACGTTTGACTCGACAATATGTTTTCATACGGTACCCGATTATTTTCAGAAAATCGTGAAACCGATTTTCTGAAATAATATATGCCTAACTTCAATTCTGCAAAAGTTCGGATGAGAATATGGACATTTACAATCTCGTCAGCTTTGCGGGCATATTCGTTCTGGTCGGCCTGGCGTGGGCGTTGTCGGCCGACAGAAGAAATATGAACTGGCGGGTGATCGGCTGGGGGATTGGGCTGCAGATTCTCATTGCCTTGTTCATCTTCGTCGTTCCGGGCGGCTCGCAACTGTTTCTGTTTGTCAACGACGCGGTGGTGAAGGTCCTCGATTCGGCGTCGGCAGGTACGAAGTTTGTGTTCGGGCCGCTGGCGCTGGCGCCGGGCCAGGTGAACGAGGCGGGAGAAAAGTCACTTGGCTTCATCCTGGCCTTCCAGGCATTTCCGACGATTATCTTCTTCTCGGCTCTTATCGCGATTCTGTACTACCTTGGCGTGATGCCTGTGATTATCAGGGCCTTCGCATACGTGTTCACCAGGCTCATGAGAATATCGGGCGCCGAATCGCTGGTCGCGGCCAGCAACATTTTTGTGGGGATTGAATCCGCGCTGACCGTCAAGCCGTACCTTGGCCGGGCGACGAACTCGGAGGTTTGCACCATCCTGACCGCAGGGATGGCAACGGTAGCCTCGAATGTTCTGGCGCTCTACGTGTTCAGTCTTATCGATCTGTTTCCGACCATCGCCGGGCACCTGGTTTCGGCGTCTTTGCTCTCAGCGCCGGCGGCCCTGGCCATGTCGAAAATCATTCTTCCCGAATCCGAAACTCCCCAGACGCTGGGCGTCAACGTCCAGCCCTTCTACGAAAAGGAAAACAGTCTCTTCGAAGCGATCATCAACGGCGCGAACGCCGGGGCGAGAATGATCGTCGGGATTGTGGCGCTGCTGATCGCCGTTCTGGGCCTGGTTGCCCTGGTTGACCTGTTCTTGTCCGCCCTGGGGACACAGGTAAACCCGTTGCTTGGCCTTGAGGGCGAATGGTCTTTGAAAGCGATTTCCGGGTACATTTTCTATCCACTGACGTTAGTTCTTGGCGTTCCGCCATCGGATGCGGGCGTCGTTTCCAGAATCATCGGCGAGCGCCTGATCGTTACCGAGGTCGTCGCCTACAAGGACCTGGCGACGGCCCTGGAGCAGAATTTGTTGCAGCATCCGCGTTCGGCGGTGATTGCGACCTACTCGCTGTGTGGTTTTGCCCACCTTGCTTCTATGGCCATCTTCGTAGGGGGAGTCTGCGGATTGGCGCCCGAGAAGGCCCGCAACATGGGCGGGGTTGCCTTTCGCGCATTGCTGGCGGCGACCCTTGCCTGCCTTCTGACCGCCTGTGTTGCAGGGACATTCTTCACTGAAGGCTCGATTCTCCTGGGAGGATGATTATGTTTGTGAGGCGTTTGGAAGACTGCCGGGAATTCGTCGCGGCTGACGGCTCGGTCTTGAGGGAGCTGCTGCACGCCCGGACCCAGCCCGTGCAGATTCGTTATAGTCTGGCTCACGCAAAGGTCAACCCCGGGCAAAGCACCCTGCTTCACAGGCTGATATCGTCCGAAGTCTATTACATACTGGCCGGGCGCGGCATGATGCACATTGACCGGGAGGTAAGTCCCGTCGGTCCGGGCTGCGCCGTATATATCCCGCCGGGGGCGATGCAGTCTATTGAAAACGTGGGAGATACTGACCTGGTTTTTCTGTGCATCGTGGATCCGGCCTGGCGTGCGGAGGATGAAGAGGTGCTTCAACAGGTGTGTGACTCCGAGGCCTGATGCGTTACCCGGCACATGCGCCGAGGCCCTGAGAGCCTGATGGAAACCGGTCCCGTGCTGCAAACCCTCCACGAGACAGGTTCGCTCCGGTGCGGCAAGAGCTCCTCCCAACGGATGAGCGTATCGGCGATTGGCCGGAGCTGGCCGAACTGCGGGCGTCGGCAACGAAGCGAGGCTCTACAGGTGGATTCGTCCGTACACGAAACCTGCGATGACCGTAAGGATGATCAGGAACAGGACCATCTTCAGAAGACGGAAATCGCTCTCCCGATAGCTTGCTTTCAACTGGCCTTTCAGTTGCTCTATTTCGTTCTTGGCTTGTGTTCTTCCCATGTTGCACCTCCTTTTTCATTCCGACCGGCGGCTTCACACGTCTTCCGGTCAAGAGAGCCCGTGCGGATGCTTAAACCCAATTTCACCCGTATCGCATATCACCCTAAAGTATAGGAAACACAAGCCGAGAAGACAAAACAGGCCCCTGAGCGTTGTGGAAGGCTCTGACGATGTCAATAACCAACAGGCTTGTTTATATAAATCAACATAAGTACAAATGGTTTTGAATGCGGTTCTTATGAATAGCGTCAAAACGCCCACTCGACTGCTGTGTTGATTTTGGGCAACTCAAAGTCTCAAACCATACAAAGGCTGTCTCTCGGAGAACAGAAACAAAGCCTACAAACAACATGTGAAATCGCCCGGATCAGCCGTTTTAATGCTAAAAACCGCGAAAGTTGGTGCCGCAAACGTTTCTTCGTATTTGGGCATGGGTTTTGCACTATTTACCGGCAACAAGCTTCGGGGGTACCTATAGACTGAACCGAGGGTGTGAAAAGGGACGTTCGTTCGAGAGGAGCGATGTGATGGATGAGACAAACCTGGAAGACAAACTCAACGAGCTGGTAGAAGAGTTTGGGGATGTTGCAGACCCGAACCACAAGAAGCTGGCCGATCTGGCCAAACAAGCACAGGCAAATCGACAGAAGCTTGAAAAGAGCATCAGCAGCCTGCAAGAATCGCTGGACTACCTGCGGGTGTGCATCAAGTACCAGGTCTTCGATCTTGAAGCAACGCGCCGGGAGAACGATTATCTCAGAAAGCTGCTCGAAGAGAACAATGGTTAGGGCGTAGTAAGGAAGGCCCCGAAGAAGTTAGGGAGAACGAACACCGCAAGCCTGAAACGCGCCGGGCTTCGCTCGCGACTATGCGCGAGCACACCTTGCATGAGTATCCCCACAAAGAGAATCATGCGATTGCTCAATTCGCCGACCTGATGCGTCATTTCCGGGTGTTCGTATTCCCGCAGTCATTCCGTCCCGGGTGCGGGCCAATCTGAGCGGATCGGCCGCAACGACCCTCTCGGGAGCCAGGACACCGATTTTTGTTGCGGCAATTGGAAAGTTCCTGTCTGTTTTTGTCGATAGAATTGAGGTCGTCCAAAAAGTTACGCCGAAAATGAACATAAGCCTTGTTCAAGGCATATAGAAATATGCCATCCCAGCGCTATAATAGGGGATTTGGTTGATTTGCATTGTTTGACACGTGGGCCTGTCGCGATATAATACAGCGTGCTTTTCGTTCGTTTTGTTGGCCGTCGGTTGTACGAAGCTGACACGAGAGCCGAAACAGCGCAGCCGAATGCGAAAATTTTATAAAGCAGGTTTCGGGGTAAAAGATGTTTGAACGCTTTACAGACCGTGCGCGGAAGGTTATGGCGCTGGCCAATCAGGAGGCCCAGCGCTTCAACCACGAGTATATAGGGACTGAGCATATCCTTCTTGGGCTTGTCAAGGAAGGCAGCGGCGTGGGTGCTACCGTTTTGAAGAACCTGGATGTGGATATAAAGAAACTGCGGCTCGAGGTTGAGAAACACGTCAAGAGCGGCCCCGACATGGTAACGATGGGAAAGCTGCCGCAAACACCGCGAGCCAAGAAGGTCATCGAGTATGCGATAGAAGAGGCCCGGTCGCTCAACCACAATTACGTGGGGACCGAGCATATCCTCCTGGGTATACTCCGCGAGAGCGAAGGAATAGCGGCTCAAGTTCTTATGAGCTGTAGCCTGAAGCTCGAAGACGTGCGCCAGGAGGTGTTGAACCTGCTGGGCGCGGGCGTCGAGGAAGGCCCCGCCGCCCTTGGGATGAAGATGACACCCGCCGTGGGGCGAAAGGCGAAAAGCAAAACACCGGCGCTGGACAGTTTCGGCCGAGACCTGACCCAATTGGCTGAGAACGACGAGCTCGACCCCGTGATCGGCAGGAAGAAAGAAATTGAGCGGCTGGTCCAGATACTCTGTCGGCGCACGAAGAACAATCCGGTTCTCCTGGGCGAAGCAGGCGTAGGCAAAACGGCTATTGTCGAGGGTCTGAGCCAGCAGATCATCAAAAAACAAGTGCCGGAGATTCTCAATGGCAAGCGCATCGTGGTACTTGATCTGGCGATGATGGTCGCCGGGACGAAATATCGAGGACAGTTCGAAGAGAGAATCAAGGCGGTCATCAACGAGGTCCGAAGGGCCAAGAACGTCATCTTGTTCGTTGACGAGCTTCATACGCTGGTGGGAGCGGGCGGTGCCGAGGGGGCCATCGACGCCTCCAACGTGCTCAAGCCGGCCCTCGCCCGGGGCGAAGTTCAATGCATCGGTGCGACGACGCTGGACGAGTACAGGAAGCACATCGAGAAGGATGGGGCCCTCGAACGACGGTTCCAGACGATCATTGTCGAGCCGCCGTCCAAGGACGAAACGCTGGAGATACTCAGAGGGCTTCAGGACCGCTACGAGGCCCACCACCGGGTTCGGTTTACGGATGAGGCCCTTTTCCAGGCCATAGAGCTCTCGACTCGATACATCACGGGCCGATGCCTGCCCGACAAAGCCATCGACGTGGTCGATGAGTCCGGCGCGCGAGTCCGGCTCAAGAACATGACGCCTCCGCCGGACCTGACGCAGATTGAAGGGAAAATAGAGAAACTCCAACGGGAAAAAGACGAGGCGGTTAAAAGTGCCGACTACGAGCGTGCGGCCGCGCTGAGGGATGAGGCCCAGCAGCTCCTCGATGAAAAGACGCAGATGCACCGGGAATGGTACGAGGAGAACAGAGAATCGACCGGCGTCGTGGACACCGAGATCATTGCCGAGGTCGTCAGCAATATGACGGGAGTGCCGTTGACGAAGCTGGAGAAGAAAGAGACCCAGCGGCTCCTGGAGCTCGAAGCCGAGCTGCATCGAACGGTCGTTTCCCAGGATGAGGCGATCATCGCCGTGGCCAAGGCCGTCAGGCGCAGCCGGAGCGGCCTGAAAGACCCCAATCGTCCAATGGGAAGTTTCATATTCCTCGGGCCCAGCGGCGTCGGAAAGACATTGCTCGCCCAAGCCCTTGCGGAGTTCATGTTCAGCGACAAGAATTCGCTCATCTGCCTGGACATGAGCGAATTCATGGAGAAGCACAACGTGAGCCGGCTCGTCGGCGCTCCTCCCGGGTACGTGGGTTACGAAGAAGGCGGACAATTGACGGAGAGGATCAGGAGGCGCCCATACGCGGTGCTCCTGCTCGATGAAATAGAGAAGGCCCATCCGGACGTCTCTAACATACTGCTGCAGATCATGGATGAGGGCCGGCTGACCGACAGCTTCGGACGAAGCGTCGATTTCAAGAACGTCATCATGATTATGACCAGCAACATCGGCGCCGACCTGATCAAGAACCAATCTGGTTTCGGGTTCGGCAAGAAAAGCGCCGAAGCAAATTATGAAAAGATGAAAGACATCCTCCAGAAAGAGGTGGAGCGTCACTTCAGGCCTGAATTCCTGAACCGGGTCGATGATACGATAGTTTTCCACGCGTTGACCCGAGAGAACCTGCAGACCATCGTGGATTACGAGCTGGGCAAGGTGTTCAAACGCCTGACGGAACACGGCTTGAAGCTGGAACTGACCGAGCGCGCCAAGGAATTCCTTATCGATAAAGGCTTCAATCCGGAATTCGGGGCCAGGCCGTTGAGAAGGGCCATCGAGCACTACATAGAGGACCCGCTTTCGGAAGCGGTTCTGAGCGGCAAGTTCAAAGGCAAGCAGCTTATTAAGATCGACGTGCAGGACGAGGACCATCTGAGGCTCGACGGGATTGAGATACCCGCGCCGCAGGAAAGCCAGCCCGCCGTTGCGAAATCAGAATAGCCGGTTTTGTCTGCGTCGCGCCCTTCAGGGTTTTATCCTTGCGATGCCGTCCTGAACGGCCACTCTGCCTTCGGCGCACAGTTCGATCGCCTCGGGATAGGCGATACATTCCTGCTCGAAGACCCTGGCAGCCAGCGTATCCGGCGTATCGTCGCTTCTCACTTCGCAGGCCCGCTGGACGATGATAGGCCCTTTGTCGTATTCGTTAGTGCAGAAATGGACGGTACAGCCGCTGATTTTGCAGCCGGCTTTGAGTACCGCCTCGTGGACGTAATGTCCCCACATGCCTTGCCCGCCAAAGCTCGGCAACAGGGCCGGATGGATATTCAGCACTCGGTTTTCGTACCCCGGCGGGATTTTCCACAGGCAGAGCCAGCCGCCCTGAACGACGAGATCCACCTTCGCGGCAACGAGCTCTTTCTCCATCCGCCGGCTGAATTCGTCGATGTCGGGGCACTCTTTCATGCGGATGATCTTGACGTCCAGACCGGCGTTCTTCGCCTTCTCGACCCCTGCCACGGTGGAACGCGAGCTTATTACAACGGCGACTTTCGCATTCAGCCGGCCTTGCTGGATATGTTTGAGGATATTCATTAGCGTCGTTCCACTGCCGCTGATGAGCACGCCGAGCCGGACCGGCTTTGCCTTTTGCCCGGCGGGCCGAAGGGTACCTTCCACGTCGCGGCCGAGATCGAGGGCCTGATTGACAAGCCTGTCGGCTTCTTTGTTTTGCTCCCGTTTCACATGGTGGACCTTCCAGCTCTTGAATTGACCCAGGAGGTCAATCGCCTGCTGAAAAAGGGGCGCGATCAGCTCGCTTTTGACCTTGTATTGGCCGTTGATCTGGCGAACGAGCAGCTCGCTGTCGCTAAAGACGGTCAACTCTTCGGCGTCCATTTTTCCCGCCGCTTCAATCGCCTTTAGCAGACCAGTATATTCGGCCACGTTGTTCGTGGTCCGGCCCAGGACGACGGCTTTGGTCTGTAATCGGGTCCCTTTCGAATCGCTCAGGACAAAACCCGCGGCGGCGGGGCCCGGATTGCCCCGGCTGCCGCCGTCGATGTGGGCCACTATTTTGTCAGGCACTTTGCCGGCTCCTCAAAACAAAGTTGACATCGGTTCACGTACACGCTGATTGAATGTGTGGAAGGCGCCGGTTTTTTTCCGGTCTTGCCGCCGATTCCTAACTGAACTTTTGCAAAAGTATGCCTAACTCCAATTTTGCAAAACTCTTATTCTAACTCTCAAGGGAATTGCCGAGCACAAGGATTCGCGTGCAGTTGGCGCAGCGGATAATCTCATCTTTGGTCATAAGCAGATTCACGCACTCTGCGGTGACGCCCATGAAACAGCCGCCGCAGCTATAGGCCCCCTGCTTGCCCTCCTGTTGTTCGACGACTGCGACGGCCTGGCCATCATAGGTTTCGGCCACGCGTTTGAACTTTTCCAGCACGTCTCTGGGGATCGTCCGTGCAGCCTCATCCCATTCAGCCTGGATTATATCAATCTCGGCCTCGAACTTGACCGATAGCGATTCGCTCTCTTTGCGGGTCCGTTCGAGCGTCCCTTTTTGCTCCCCTATCTGCCTTTGGATATCCTTACACTCCACGTCATCGGCCTCAATGTCCTTCATGAGCTCCAGCGATTGAGATTCGATTTTGGAACTGTCGGCCTTCGTCGTGTTGAGCTGAGTTAGAACGGCAGCGTACTCCTTATTGCTCTTGGCGGTGTTGAGGGAGGCCCTCAATCGGGCGATAGTTTCGTCTCGGCTTTTGAGCTCCAGCTCCAGCCGGTCGAACTGGAGCTTTGTCAGTTGCATCTCTTCTTTTTTGGCTTCGAGGGCGTTTTGAAGGCTTCGGATCAGATTCTCCTGAATGACGACGTTTCTTCTACATCGCGTGAGTTTTGCTTTTTCGGCCCGCAGGCGGTTTTCAACACTTTGCAGTTTCAACAGGCCATTCAGTACAGGTCCCATGTATGCTCCTTTTGCGCCGGCTATTCACATTTCGAACCCTTTATTATCTAACGTTCGGCATAGTCCTGCAACATAAATTTTCTATTTTTTCTTTCGGGCCTTCCGGCTTATAATCGCCCCACCATGAAAATGCTCTTGAAAGAGCTCATCCAGGCGGAAAGCACCGCCGCGAAAGGCGAATTGGCGGCCGCGGACGTACTCTGTGCCGAGTTCCGTCGAGCCGGCGTGAAGTGCACCATAGATAGCTGGAATCTGAACCGGGCCAACGTCATCGCGCGCGTCAAGTCGGCGGGACGCCGGCCCGGCCTGCTGTTTGGCTGCCATCTCGACGTTGTCGGTCCCGGCCAGGCCGCCTGGACGCATCCGCCTTTCGGAGCCGTCGAAGCCAATGGTAAGATCTATGGCCGCGGCGCCGTTGATATGAAGGGGGGTATGGCGGCGGCCGCCGCGGCAATTAACAGAGTCGTTGCTTCCGGCAGGCAATTGCAGGGCGATATTGTTTTCGCGGCCGTGGCCGGAGAGGAAACCGACAGCAGCGGAGCCGAGAGGTTTGTCGCCCGTCGAGACGGGCTGCCGGAGCTTGCCGGCGTCGTCATCCCGGAGCCGACCGGCCTGGGTGTCGTCACCGCGCATCGCGGGCTGCTGTGGCTGGAAGTGACCACCACGGGCAAAGCCGCCCACAGCTCGACGCCGCACCTCGGTGTCAACGCGATTGAATCCATGCGCCTGATTCTGAACGAGCTGGAGAATTACGACGTCTCTCGCGAAACACACGACCTGCTGGGCCGGTGCACGATGAGCATCAATACCATATCGGGCGGCAAAGCACTCAACGTCGTGCCGGACAAATGCACCCTCGGGATAGACATTCGCACGCTGCCCGGCCAGGATTATCGGCGCATTCTGGCCGATCTGGAAGCAATCTTTGCCAGGCTGAAATCCGGGAACGAGCCGTTTGACGCCGCGGTCCGCGAGCTGCGGCGCCTCGAGCCCCTGGAAACGGATAATCGTTGCGATTTCGTCAGAGATTTCTGCGCGGGCGTCGGAGCCGACCGGACCAGGCCCATTGGCTTTACCACCGACGGCCCTTATTTTGCCTCGCTGGGCGCGCCGGTGGTTATCTTTGGGCCGGGCGAGCCGGGGCTTTGCCACAAGGCCGATGAGCATATTGACATCGACGAACTGCAAAAAGCGGCGGAGCATTACGAGAACGTCATTCTG
>DATKWR010000645.1:0-9708 GCA_035529475.1 Sedimentisphaerales bacterium
ATGCCGCAGGCCGATTTGACCGAGCGGCGAGATGTCACGTTCTCAGCGCCGCAGATCGCGGTCGATCTGCCGAAGGACAAATCCATGCCGCTCGATCTTCTGGCCTCCGGCCCGACGGAGCTGGTCTTCTACACCGAAGACGCGAATCGTCCCGTGGCCGGGCAGGGGCCGCTGCCGGTCAAGATCACCGCCCGCAAATGGGCGCGATACTGGGGGGCGGCGCGTCAAATGCTCTTCGAAGGCGAATGCCGCAGCACCATGCGGCGGGAGGATCCAAACGTCCTGACGGAATACGTGCTTCTGTCGGAACAGCTCATTGTCGATCTGGCCCAGGATGCCAATGCTCCGGCGGCGGGACCGGCGGCCGACCTGAAGCATCTGACCGCCACCGGAGGCGTTGTCTCGCTGGCGACCACCAGGACGGCAAAACCCGGGGGCGCGTTTGCAAAGGCGCTGCAGGATGCGAATTCAAAGGGCTTGCTTGGTGGTATCAAGTTGAAGTGCTACCGGTTCGATTATGACGCGATCGAGCAGGTCTTTCTGGCCACCGGGCCCGGTCTGATCAACCTCAATAATTCTCAGCCGGTCGAGCCGAACGACTTGGCGAAGGGATTCAACCTTCGCCAGCCGTGCTGGGCCCTGCTGGATAGATTCGAAACGCTGACGCACCTGATGCGAGAGAATCGAATCATCGCCGACGCCGGTTCGCGGAACATGCTGATTGGTTATTTGTCCACCGTCGATGGCCGGCAGGCCGAGCCGATCTGGGCTGAGACTCCCTACGCCGAAATCCTGTTTAGCCAGACGCCTCAAGGGCAGCAGGAGATGTCCACGTTGACTGCAAGAAGGGGGGTTTATTACGAAGACAGCGATAACCGTTTCCGTGGCAGCGAGTTGTACTACGACCATAAGACCGGCCTGGTCAAAGTCCGCGGCGATGAAACCCAGCCCTGCAATTACAATGGTGCGCTCGTCGATGGGATCGAGCTGAACCTCAACACAGGTGAAGTCGAAGCCAATGTCGTTGCTCCCGGGACGCTCCAGCTAAACCGGTAGTACGGCACTCGCCCAGGGAAGTCTATGGCCCATTTCCTGCTCGCGCGGGTGTGTGTTTAGCGCGGACAAGCCATCCCCATCCCGATAAATGACAATCGGGATGAGGCTGCCACCCAATGGAGTTAGTGGAAAACGGGTGGCAGCCTCAAGCGCAGCTTGGGGATGGCCGCAAATGCCAGACTCTGGTTTTTTTCTTGTTTTTTTGGCCTGTCTCGGCTATAATCTCACCCATATCGGTGGGATCGACATCATCAGTTCGGCTGCAAATGCTGCCCATACGGTTCGTCTTCCAAAGGAGACACGGTATGGAAAGGCAAGTGGAACAGTATATACACGGCCTGTCGGACCTCGAGTTGCTTGAGTACACGCGAACCGCAGCGCATCTTCCAGAATCGCTGGAGTTTGCACGCATCGAGCTGGCAGACCGCCACCTGCCGGCAGCGCGAATCGCCCAGCTTGATGAGCAGTTGCGGCAGCGAGAAGAGGTTAGGCGTCAAGCCGCCGAGGCCAGGGCCGCCGAACCCCTGCCCTGGGAATACCGCATTGGCGTCTTCCTCTGCGGCCTCTACTTCGGGCTGCCGTTGATCTTCTTCTTCCACACGTGGCGGCGGTTCCGCGACGAAGGCTTTACCACGAAATACAAAGACATGTGGGTCAGCGCACTGGTCGGCTTCTGCCTCCAGCCGGTCCTGATTCTGCTGCGCCTGCCCCCCTGGAGTTGGCTCGCCGGCCTGTTCCTGGGTGATTCTTAACCTTTGACAATTGGGGCAGGACTTCATATAAGCCATCCAATGTGTACCAGGATTGATTTGCCGGAGTGTGTATGAATGTGCTTGACCAATCCGGCGGCGGCGAGCGGCCGTCGCCCGAGCGCCGCCGGCGCCCCAGATATAGTGGGACCCACCCGAAAAGCTTCCAGGAGAAATACAAGGAGCACGACATCGAGGCCCACCCGGAGCTGCGCGAGCACCTGCTTGCAAAAGGCAAGACGCCGGTCGGTACTCATGTGGCCATTCTGACGGAGGAGGTCCTGGCGTGCCTGATGCCCCGACCGGGCGAGGTCGTCGCCGACTGCACCCTCGGTTACGGCGGCCACGCAGCCGAGTTTATCAAACACATTGGCCCGGCCGGGAAATTGATTGCGTTCGACGTCGATAACGCCGAGCTTGAACGCACCCGCCAGCGGCTGAGCGGCGACGATGTGCCGGTAAGTTTCTATCACAGCAACTTCGCCGGCATCGCCAACGTGTTGAACAAGGAAAAAATCGAGGGTTACGACGTCATTTTTGCCGACCTCGGCGTTTCGAGTATGCAGATAGACAATCCGGACCGCGGCATGAGCTACAAGCATGAAGGCCCCCTCGATATGCGGATGGACGACCGGCTGAAGCGAACCGGCGCGGATTTACTCAACAGCCTGTCCGAAGAGCAGCTATCCGAGGCGCTGCTGGAGCTGGCTGACGAGCCGGACCATCAGGAAATCGCGCGCCGGATCGTCGCCGAGCGGGCCGTGCAGTCGATTACGCGGACCTCGCAACTCGTGCAACTGATTTTCCAAGCCAAGGGACTGACTGGCAAAACGTGGCGGCAACAGCAGGGCGGCTCGAAATCAGGCCTATTGCACCCGGCGGCTCGGGCGTTTCAGGCCCTGCGTATCTTGGTCAATGATGAGCTTGGTTCCCTCAGAGAGCTGCTGAGAGTCGCCCCGTACTGCCTGCGTCCGGGCGGGCGAATCGGCGTCATAAGCTTCCACAGCGGCGAAGACCGCCTTGTCAAACAGTCGTTTCGTGAAGGTGTCAGGACCGGCATATACCAGTCCGCCGCCCGGGATGCAATCGTGCCGCAAGCCAAAGAAATCGCCTCGAATCCGCGCAGCGCATCGGCCAAATTCCGCTGGGCAATAAAGCCGGCTTGATTGACCGCTCGATTCACGCGCAGAGCTGCTGTAAGTCGTCGATGGCCAGTTCGGTCAGCCTGGCGACGACCTTCTCGGCCAACGTCAACTGGGCGGCGTCGTAGGAGTTGGTCACGGCGACGGTGTGCATGCCGGCGGCCCTCGCGGCCTGGAGACCCCAGCGGGAATCCTCGATGACGATGCACTCGCCGGCGGCGATGGGGGGGTGACACTTCTTGTTGAGCTTCTGCAGAGTCAGGAGGAACCCTTCGGGACTGGGTTTTCCTTTCTTGACCTGTTCCGCCGAGACGATCGCAGTGAAGAAATGACGCAGCTTCGCTTCGTCCAGAATCACTTCGATCTCCGTCATCAGCGAGCCCGAACAGATCGCCATCGGGACCTTGTTGCGTTTGAGCATTCTCAAGAACTCGTGCACGCCTTCGATGGTCCGGCCTTCCGTCCGCGTCAGCTCCTCGAAGATCCTGCTTTTCTCCTTGAGAATATCGCCGATCTGCTGTGGGTCGATTCTCAGCACCCCATTGTCGATCAGCGCCTTGTAGCAATCGAAATCGCTGAAGCCCAGGTAGTTCGTATAATAGTCTTTTGTGGATATCTCGACGCCGTAAGGCGCCAGCGAGCGATTGAACGCCCGCAGGTGCAGAATCTCGGAATCGGTAATAACGCCGTCAAAATCAAATATCACAGCTTTGAGCATAAGACTTTACTGCTTCCCAATACCCTCCAGCTTTGTGATCCACTCATTAAAATGCGGACATTCCTGACGCATTCTTGCAAGGCCGATTTTGTGAGCCGCCACAATACCATCCACCGGTTTGACATAATTTTCAATATGCTGCATTATTCTTCGGGAAGGACAAGTATCATAATTATCGTTAATCTCTTCAGGACATGAAAACGACACCAGTATGGCTGCAAGCCGCATGGAAATCGTGGGATTAGGTCCGGCTAATACGGATATATCTGAGAAGAGTAATGCCTCAAATTCGTGCATTTGGACGTAGGGGATAAAACGAGATTGATCAAAGGAGGGACCAAGTTGCGTGCAGATATCCGCAGATAAAGCTTCTTCAACTGTCGCGGCTTTTTCTAAATAGGCTCGGCGTCTATCAGCGTCTTTCCTGCCTGGCCAGTCTTTAGGCAATCCATAAAAATCAACCAGCGTCGTACAATAGCAATATCTGTCGGCTTTAATCGTATTGAGAATTTGCTTTTGAGACCTCGGATACTTGGGAACACCTCCACCCTCCTGCAACAGAAAAGGCCGGACAGCTATTCCCTTTTCAACGAAAAAGGGCTTTAAAACATCGTTGACAAAGAGTATCTCTGTCGGGCCTTCCACGAGAATCTTTATAATGCTCATTGGCCGGCCGTTCCTTCGAGGATGTTTCTACTCCAGATATCGCCCAGAGAATAATCTTCCAGCCAGATTTTTAATTTTTCCGTGTCCGGGCGGCTGAAGATGGACTCATCATTCTTGCGTTCAACAAGAATGATATCCTCCGGCTGAAAGTGGTCAATCAACCCCGCGGATTGCGTAGCCACGATAACCTGTGTTTTAATCGAGGCCTTCTGGATTAAGCCGGCGAATAGTCCCAAAGCGTAAGGATGCAGGCCCAACTCTGGCTCATCTAATAGAATCGTCGAAGGCGGATTTGGCTGAAGCAGAGCCGTTGCCAAGCAAATGAAACGCAGCGTGCCATCCGATATCTGACTGGGATGAAACTTATAATCCGAGCCTTTTTGCAGCCACCACCATTTAATTTCTCCTCTTTGTTCATTTATATTAAAACTGAAATCGTCAAAAAATGGAGCTGCTAAACGGACAACTTCAATAATAGCCTGATAATCACGTGGTTGTTTTTCCTTCATCCTGAATAAAAATGGAGCCAAGTTACTTGCATCTGTGAACAAATAATCATAATTCCCCTCAGAAGTAGGTAGTTTCAGCCGTGCAAAATCGCTTGTGTCTTGAAAATGATAAACAACATAACTTGAAAAGTGCTTCTCAATATCTTGAATTTCCACATCTGCATGATCCCATCCGACAGTACTTATGTACGTCGAAGCGGTGAATTTATCGTTAATCGTAACGTAGAGCTCCTTCGTATATGGAGGGAGCGAATTCATTATTAATTCAATTTTGATTGATCGTGTTACTATAGGACCCAAATATAAAAATCTGTATGCCCCCCCTTTCCTTTCGACATAGAAGTTGGGCAATCCTTTTTCTTTTGCAATTGCCTGCAGAAACTCAAAAAAGCTTAGAAAGCTACTTTTCCCTCCTCCGTTTGCGCCTATCAGGATGTTTAGATTTCGTAGCTCGAAATTCTCAAGACTTCGAATGGATTTGTAACCTTTGATGGTTAACTTGCTTATCGCCTGAGTCATTTCTACTCAATCTCCGACAGAATTTTTTGAATTTGCACTTTTAAGCCAGGCAATTCATCCTGCATAACCGACCAGATTAGGTGATAATTGACCCCGAAGTAAGCATGAATCAGCTTATCTCTCATTCCTGCGATTCTGCGCCAATCGATGGCCGGATATTTTTGTCTGACCGAATCCGGGATGTTTTTGACCGCTTCTCCGATTATTTCCAGGCTTCGAACAAAGGCACGTTTGAGCGTTTCGTCGGAGGCGAATTCTTCAAAGCTCAGATGTGAAGATTCCCCGCTGAGGTACTCGATTTCCTGTAAGATGTGTATCAGATACGGCCTACAGGCTTTCATATCGTATTTCCTTCTGAATATACGGCATAATGTGGGGACTGATTTGCTCGGGGGTCAAAAGGTCAACTTTGGCGTGCAGAAGATCTTCAAGATAAAAGTTCAAATCCATATAACTGCTAAACGACAATTTCCCCTCATCAAAAAACACCACCAGGTCAATATCGGAATCTTCTTGCTGCTGCCCGCGCACAATGGAGCCAAAAAATCCGATTCTATTAACGCCATATTGTCGGATTTTCTGACGGTTGTCCAAAATTCGCCGTCGAATTTCATCAAATCCCATCGCACGTCCTTTCGTATCGGCAAATCACAAAAAAAGGCTTCGGTGTTGTGTCCGAAGCCTCATTGTACACTCGATACTCTACAATTTACAGTGATTTTATTACGGTTCCGGCACGGGGCCGACGAGGGTTTCGTATTCGGTGAAGGTGGACTTGTCGCCCGCGCAGATCTGCTTTACCATCGCGGCGATTTTCGGCGCGTTTCTGGTGATATACCGGCGGGCGAGCATGGCCTTGCGTTCTTTCATGGGGATGGTTTTTTCATTGGCGGCGCCGTTGCCGGCGACGGGAACTTCCATCTGGACGCTCGTGCTGGCCTGGTCGCAGAAGAGGTAGCCGTTGATCAAGCTGATGGCGATATCGACCAAAGGCCGGCCGTAGAGGTCCATATATTCATTGCCCTGCTCTTTGACATAGGTGATGGCTGCATCAAGTTGTCCGGCGCCATGCGTGAGGATTTCAAGCAGGTCCTGGACCTCAGTGTCGTAGTCTTGCTGCGCCAGCTCATCTATGAATTTCTCGGCTGTGCCGCTGCAGACGCCGCGCACCGCCGCGACGACCTGCAACTGGCTCGTCCCCTCGTAGATAGTCGTGATTCGGGCGTCGCGGGCGTGCCGCTCGCTGGCGTAGTCCCGCATAAAGCCGCTGCCGCCGAGCACCTGGATCGAATCGTACGCGACGCGGTTGCACATCTCCGAGCAGTAGTATTTGCTCATCGGCGTCAGCATTGCGGCGTATCGTTTGAACTTGCGCGCGCTGTCTTTGAGCAATTTTAGCTCGGTCTTATCCTCCGGCGGATTGAATTCGAGCCGCTTGGCATATCCGATCTCAAAATCCACGATCCGCGAGGTCTTATACAACAGCGCCCGGCCGGCTTCGATGTCGATCTTCATATCGATCAGCATGTCGCGCACCGCCGGCAGCTTCTCAATCGCCACGCCGAACTGCTTTCTCGTGGAAGCGTAATCGCGGGCGATGCGATACGCGGACTCAGCAATTCCCATCGACTGGCCCGCGATGCCGATGCGCGCGCCGTTCATCAGGCTCATCACGTAGGTGACAAGGCCGCGCTGGCGCTCGCCGATGAGCTCGCACGGCGTGTTGTCGAAGAAGATTTCGCACGTGGGTGAGCCGTGGATGCCGAGCTTGTCTTCCAGCCGGCGGATGTGCACGGTCGGGCCGGGCCCGCAGACGAACAGGCTCAGGCCCAGTCCGCCGCTTCGGTCGGGCTCGCTGCGCGCCAGGACGAGCAGCACTTCGCCGCAGCCGTTGGTGATGAAACGCTTGACGCCGTGCAGGAACCAGTTGCCGGAGGCGTCCTGGAACGCGCGGAGCTTGACCGCCTGCAGGTCGGAGCCGGCATCGGGCTCAGTCAGCACCATCGCGCCGGTGACTTTGCCGGAGGAAAAGTCGCGCAGATATTTTTCTTTGATTTCCTCCGAGGCGAAGGCGTTGATTGTTTCGGCGATGCCCTGCAAGCCAAAGATGTTCATCAACGCCGCATCCGCGCGCGAAAGGATCTCAATCGCCATCGAATAGACCATGTTCGGGAAGTTCAGCCCGCCGAAGCGGTGGGGCAGGGTGAAGCCCATAACCTCCGCCTGGCCGAGTTTTTCAATCGCCTCGGCGATGCCCTTGGCGCGGGTGACGGTTCCGTTCTCGTTCAGAATGTTGCCTTCGCGGTCCACGCCTTCGGCTCGCGGCGCGATGAACTCGGCGCAGAGCTGCCCGAGCGAATCCAAGACCATCTCATAGTTGCGTATCGCCTCTGCGGCGTCGGCCGGGGCGTGGTCGAACTGCCCGGCGAACTTGAAGCCCTCCTCGCAAACCTCCGCCAGAGGAGCCAAATCCACGTGTTTGAACAGAAACCGGATATCGTCGTTATCTCTGTAAAAATTCGCCATGATCCTTCTCGTATCTTATCCTTTAGGTTTGATTTTGAATGGGTGAAATTGACGCATAAGCTCATTGGCAAGTTCCATAGTCCCGCCTTCAGGATCTGATTTTAACAGGATGATTCTTGGCTCCCCTGGGATGGCTATGTCTTCAATGACACAATGATTTCCGTTCTTATCGTCGAACTCGGTTATGCCCCGGTGGGCGATGACGTTGCCGGCGTCGTCTTTCCAACTTTTGGCCCCCTGGTGGAATGAGGGGAAATGTTTCCCGCCATCTTCCCGAGTGACGCAATCACCCATTTCCCATGCGGCCTGGTGGAGGATGGTCGAGATTTGGTTTGGCGGTGCGGTCGTCGTAATTATCTCGGTGCCGTAGATAGTATAAGTTGCCTGGCGTGTATATAGACTATACATAGCCACCCCAGCAAGAGCCGATGCAAGCAGAAGAATAACGACACCTTTTTTCCGCATGGTTGTTTCCCTTGACGGATGTCAATATGCGGGCTACGAGATACAATTCACGAGATACGAGATACGGTTCTGACCGCCTTTATCATCTTTCGGACGACGTCATTCAGATCGCCGATGATTTTGTAATGGGCGACGTTGAAGATCGGCGCCTCGGGGTCGTTGTTGATCGCGACGATTTTCTGGCTCCGCGACATGCCCGCCTGGTGCTGAATCGCGCCGCTGATTCCGACGGCGATATACAAGCTCGGCCGGACCGTGGTGCCCGTCTGGCCCACCTGGTGGTCGTGGTCGATGAAGCCCAGGTCCACCGCCGCTCGCGTCGCGGCGGGCGCCCCGCCGAGACAGTTGGCCAGGTCCCAGATCAACTTGAAGTTGGCCTTGCTGCCGACGCCCGCGCCGCCGGCCACGATGACCCGCGCCGCCTTGAGGTCCACTTTCTTCGGGCGCTTGTGCTCTTCGAGAATCTCCAGCGGCAAATCCGACTGAGCGAGTGTCACTTTTTCCTGGACAATCTCGCCCCGGCGTTTGACGTCCGGCTCGGGCATCGGCATGACGCCCTCGCGCACCGTCGCCATCTGTGGCCAGCGCTCAGGATTGATAATCGTTGCGACGATGTTGCCGCCGAAGGCCGGCCGGATCTGAAACAGCAGATTCTTGTGCACTTTCTTGTCCTTCGGCATAGTGTGGTCGCCGATTTGCAGGTCCGTGCAGTCGGCGGTCAGGCCCGCCTTGGTCGCGCTGGCGATCCGCGGCGCCAAATCGCGCCCGGCGATCGTCGCCCCGTAGAGCGCAATCTGCGGCCGGTGCTTGTGAATCAAATCGACGATCACCCTGGCGTAGCTGTTCGTCTGGTACGTCCGCAGCAGCGGGTGCTCGGCCAGATAAACCTTGTCGGCCCCGTAGTGAACCAGCCTGCCGGCCAGGCCCTTGACGCCGTCACCCAAAACGACCGCCGCCAATTTCACGCCGAGCGTATCGGCCAGATGCCTGGCCTTGCTCATCAATTCCAACGGCGTTTCTTCCAATCGCCCTTCATGCTGCTCGGCGAACACCCAAACTTCACCTTCTCTATTCACGTTTATCATTTTCTGTGTTCTGTATCCTGTGTCCTGTATTCTTGTTTATGCAATGATTTTGTCGTTAATCAATTCGTGTATCATGTCCGAGATTCCTTTTTCGCTCGGCTCGATCTGCTTGGTTTCTTTGGCGGCGAGCACGACGCTCTGGATGCGATGGACTTTGGTGGGCGAGCCGCTCTGGCCGCACCAGTTCAGGTCCGCCTCGACCGCGTCCAGGTCCCACTGCTTCATCAGCAAGCCTTTTTCGATCAGTTTGCTGCACTTGAGCTCGGCCAGCTC
>DATKWR010000646.1:0-6986 GCA_035529475.1 Sedimentisphaerales bacterium
TTGAGATGCAGAATCTCGTCAGGGATCCCAGATATCATGAGCATTTGGAGCGGTTACGCGTCACGTTGAATGACTGGATGCAGGCAACCACGGATCCGGGCAAGAATCTGCGTAACGTACCGCGCAGATCAAAGGGCGCAGCATCTTCATCCATGCGACCAGGCAGATAACAAAGAGAACGTTATGAAGCAGTCCCCGTGGAGTCAGGAGTAACCTATGGCCCAGACAAAGAAATCCTGCCACTTATTGTTCTTGTTCAGTATTTTGACTTTTTGTACGCAAGCCTCTTCGGATCCTGCCGGTACCTCCGTTGGCCGTGTTAGCGGTGACAGAGCCAACATTGTCCAGCCGCTCACGCAGGAAATCGAGAACGGGCGGACATTCTCGAACCGAGGGATCCGAACGGTGGATGATCCGCGTGTGCGGCGATACGTCATTCCAAGGCGCGTGGTTTGGCAGTCTTCCGGTTCCACGGTCGAGAATACCCAGGCCCTGTTGTCCACCGGCAGCGGCCAGGTGACCTTGGACAGCCGTTCGCCCTGTGTTCTGAACGAAGGAGGATCCGTGCTGGTCGATTTTGGCCGGGAACTGCACGGTGGGGTACAGATTATGGTGGGACGCATGAAGGACAATACCCCTGCGAGGTTTCGCGTGCGCTTTGGAGAATCCGTGAGCGAGGCCATGAGCGACATCGGAGGACCCAAGAACGCCACTAATGACCACGCGGTACGGGATCAATCCGTTTTAGTCCCCTGGCTCGGAACCTTGGAGATCGGAAATACGGGATTCCGTTTCGTACGCCTGGACCTGGAGGATGAAGATCGCTCGATTCCCCTTGTGGGTCTGAGGGCCGTTTCTATCATGCGGGATCTGGAATACTTGGGTTCCTTCCGGTGCAATGACGAGCGACTAAACCGTATCTGGGACACCGGGGCCTACACCGTCCACCTGAACATGCAAGACTACCTCTGGGACGGTATCAAGCGCGATCGTCTGGTCTGGATCGGGGACATGCATCCGGAGACCAGAACGATCTTCTCGGTATTCGGTGCCCACCCCATCATAACCAGGAGTCTGGACCTCATCCGAGAAGAAACGCCCTTACCGAAATGGATGAACGGGATTAGCTCCTATTCCATGTGGTGGGTCCTGATCCATCATGAGTGGTATCGCTACACCGGGGATCGAGGCTACCTGAGCGAGCAACGCGACTATCTGGTTGCCTTGCTTCAACAACTCAGTGCCTGTATCGATTCAGGCAACAGGGAACAACTGCCCGAGACGCGATTTCTCGACTGGCCCTCCCGCGCCGACAAAGAAGCAACACACGCCGGTCTGCATGCGCTGCTCATCCGGACTCTGGAGGCCGGGGCCGAACTCTGTGATGTGCTCGAGATATCCGACCAGGCCCGGCAGTGCCGCGATACGGTTGCGCGTCTGCGCAAGTACATCCCGGATCCCGGCAACAGCAAGCAGGCCGCGGCCCTCATGGCACTTGCCGACCTCAAGGATCCTGCCGCACTTAACCGGGAGGTCATGGCCGTCGGTGGTGCGGCACGCATGAGCACCTTCTACGGCTACTATGTACTTCAGGCACGCGCCAAGGCCGGCGACATCCAGGGCTGTCTGGATTGCATCCGTGATTACTGGGGTGCCATGTTGGACCTCGGCGCCACCAGCTTCTGGGAGGATTTTGACCTGGCCTGGACCGAGAACGCCGGGCGCATCGATGAACTTGTTCCGCCGGATAAAAAGGACATTCATGGTGATTTTGGGAACTATTGCTATAAGGGTTTCCGCCACAGCCTCTGTCACGGCTGGGCTTCGGGACCCACTGCCTGGTTAAGTGAACATGTCCTGGGCATTAAGATTCTGGCGCCCGGATGTCGGCGGATTGCGGTTGAGCCCCACCTTGGAGATCTTGCGTGGGCACGTGGCACCTTTCCCACGCCATTGGGACCGATCGAGGTACACCATGTCAAACAGACGGACGGTACCGTGAAGAGTACGATCAAGGCTCCGGACGGGATAGAGGTTGTTCGTTAGGAAACCAGGAATCTTAAGAACGTTTGGAGACATTGAGGATGAGAAGCTCATGCCGATAGGTCATCTAAAACGACGGAAGATGATTAAAACGTTGTTGCTTGCACTATTCATGGCGACCACCGTATCTGGCCAAAGTCTCCCTCCGCCACCGTTATATGGTACGGATGCGCTGGGACGGTACATGCCCGGACCCAGTGAGGTGCGCGACTTCCAGAAAGACCGATACGTAGGTGTGTTCTATTTTCTTTGGCTCCGCCTTGGTCACGTCTATGATAACTCGCAGATTCTTAGAGAGAATCCGGACGCCCGCCAGACTAATGCATCCCCCCCATGGGGTCCAATCAATGCCTTTCATTTCTGGGGCGAACCTCTGTTCGGATACTACCGCAGTAACGATCCGTGGGTGTTGCAGCGCCACGCGGCTTTGCTTTCAGATGCCGGGATTGATTTCCTGATTTTCGATACGACCAATGCGCTGATCTATGAAAACGTGGTCATGCGTCTCTGCGAAGTGTTCGAACAGCAGCGCCAATTCGGCGAACACGTGCCACAGATTGCCTTTATGGTTAATAGCAGGGCCGGTCAGACTGCACAGAAAATCTATGAGCTGCTCTACAAACCGAACCTTTATCCTGAGTTGTGGTTTCGCTTCAAGGGCAAGCCCTTGCTCCTTTGCGATCCTGCCGAAGCTTCCGGAGAGGTAAGAGACTTCTTTACGCTGCGCAAGGCACACTGGCCCTTTGAACTTGTCAATACGCACAATGCCTGGCATTGGGAGGCGACCTATCCGCAGGTATATTCGTATGACAGTGATCCCTCGAAACCCGAACAAGTCAATGTATCGGTCGGGCAGAATCTCCATCAGAAAACAGGTCGTGTTGAGATGATGAGTACGGGATGGGCCCGCGGGCGCAGTTTCCACGACGGTCGCTTGAACGCTCGGCCGGAAGCTTACAAATATGGCTTGAACTTCGAGGAGCAATGGCAGCGGGCCTTTGAACTGGATCCGGAGGTGGTCTTTATCACCGGCTGGAACGAGTGGATTGCCATGCAGCTCAACAAGAAAGATGGACCTGCGATATTCTGTGACCAGTTCAATCTCGAGTTCAGCCGCGACGTGGAAATGATGAAAGGCGGCTACAGCGATAACTACTACATGCAGATGGCCGCCAATATTCGGCGTTTCAAGGGAATGAAGCAGCCTTTACAGGTTCAGCCAGGCAAGACAATCCACCCGGAACGCTCGTTTAGACAGTGGGATGACGTAGAACCGGTGTACCGTGACCACGCCTTAGATACCGTGGCCCGCGATTTCGCGGGATGCGGCGATCATTACTACAGGGTCAGTTCAGGCCGAAACGACTTTCGTGTTTTGAAGCTGACTCACGACAAGGAGAATATCTACTTCTACGCACAGACTCATGGGGACATCACCCCCCGGACGGACACGAACTGGATGTGGCTGCTTATCAATGTCAACAGTGGCGACAGCCTAAATTGGGAGGGTTTCAACTTCATGGTAAACCATCATGTATCCAGCGAACGGGAAACATCTGTGGAAGCGTGCAGGGGCGGCTGGGATTGGAACTCCGTTGGTCGGGCTTCCTATCGCGTGGAAGGAAATAGTATGCATATTGCCGTTCCCCGGAAATCAGTGGGAATCCAAGACGATTCGTTTGTGATTGAGTTCAAGTGGATTGATAATACACAAAAGCCTGGCGATATTCTGGATCTCTACGTTAACGGGGATAGTGCACCTGATGGACGATACCGCTATCGATATGAGACCCAAGTACAGAATACCTTGAAAAGTGATTGATAGTCATTTGCCGCTATCATACACTGGGCTTGCATCAAAGAGATGCAGGTTACGGGCCACAAGTGAGCTGATTGGAAAGGCTTGCTGTGTTGAATGCCGTCGCGGCTGGCAAACCGGCGAAGGTGACAATAAGGCAATAATCAGGAACTTACATGATTGCACGCAAAGGCATCCTTATGAAGAAACGACTTCCAGTCATTGTCATGTGTTTACTACCCTTACATGTCTTGGCTGACGACAATAGCCCTCCGGTAAATCTTACATGTGAGTACTTAACAGATCCAGTCGCCATCGGGACGGCTGAGCCGCGCCTGAGCTGGCAGCTTGCTCCCGGGCCGCGAGGTTACCGGCAGACGGCTTATCACCTGATCGTCGCCAGCGATGAGAAGCTACTTGCCGGAGACACCGGAAATCTTTGGGATACCGGCAAAGTCGAAGGCGGCAGGACTTCCCAGATTGTTTATTCGGGCACACCTCTGAAGTCAGGCCAAACCTGCTACTGGAAGGTCAGGATTTGGGACGGAAATGGCGCAATGTCCGATTGGAGTCGGCCGGCCCGATGGTCTGTGGGACTATTGACAGTAAACCAGTGGCAAGCCAGGTTCATCAGCTTCCGCGATGAATCGCCTGTTCACAAGAGCAGGGAAGAACTTTATTTGCCCCCGGCACGGTATTATAGAAAGGAATTCAAAGCATCCACTGGAATCAAACGGGCCACCCTCCACGCGACCGCTCTGGGAGTCTATGACCTCTATCTCAACGGCCAACGTGTGAGCGATCGATATTTCGCCCCGGGCTGGAGCGATTACCGCGAGCGCGTTTACTATCACTCCTACGATGTTACCGGTCTGCTTGCCGGCGACCACAATGCGATCGGAGCGATTGTCGCTGACGGATGGTACGCCGGCTACGTCGGCTACGGTGTCCTCGTGGGCTACGGTCCCTATAAATCCGGACGCTGTTTCTATGGAAAGACTCCGGCGATCATGGCGCAGCTCGAACTCGAGTACGAAAACGGAAAGCACGAGACTATTGTCACGGACACCTCATGGACTGTAACTGGCGATGGTCCCCTGCGCGAGGCCGATATCCAGGGGGGCGAGACCTATGATGCACGCAAAGAAATGCCCGGTTGGTCCAAGGCAGGATTCGATGACAGCCAATGGGGACCTGCAATCCCGGCGGAAGATAACGGGAGTATCATAGCACCCTACTTCGACAGAGGCGGAGAGCGTCTTGTGGAGCTTGGTTTTGTGAAACCGAAAAAACTCCAGGCCTACCCAGCCCCTCCGATTGTCGTTACCGAGGAGCTTGCTGCCAGGAAGGTTACAGAGTTGAAACCTGGCGTTTATATCTTCGATCTCGGTGAGAACTTCGCCGGCGTGGTGAGGTTAAGAACGAAAGGTCCCGCCGGCACGAAAGTCACTCTGCGCTATGGCGAGATGCTTCATCCCGATGGTCGACTCATGACTGAGAATCTGCGCAGAGCACGGGCAACCGACCACTATATCCTGAAGGGTGATCCCCAGGGAGAACAGTGGGTCCCTCGTTTCACCTACCATGGATTCCGGTTTGTTGAAGTCACCGGTCTTCCAAACGAACCCTCTCTCGATACCGTGACCGGTCTGGTTCTCCATAACGACACGCCTATGGCCAGCAACTTCGAGTGCTCCGATCCCATGATCAACCAGCTCTTCAAGAACATTATCCGGACCCAGCGGGCTAATTTTGTTGAAGTGCCCACCGACTGTCCTCAGCGCGACGAGCGCATGGGCTGGATGGGCGACGCCCAGATCTACGTGCGTTCCGCTACGATCAACGCCGACGTTGCTGCTTTTTTCACCAAGTGGCTGGATGATGTCGAGGAATCACAGCGATCCTTTGGTGCTTATCCCGACTACGCACCTTATCCCATGCAACATGGTAGCAGCGGCAAATCCTTCGGAACCGCATGGATGGATGCCGGCATCATCTGCCCCTGGAACATCTGGAAGGCTTATGGTGATACGCGCGTCATCGAGCGTCACTATACCTCCATGATCCGCTTCATGGAATTCCGCAGGGCCATCAGTCCGAATTTCGGGGGAATCTCCATGGGAAATCCCTGGGGTGACTGGTTGAACTTGGATGATCCTACACCCATCGAGTACATCGACGCCTGCTACTTCGCACGGACCTCTCAGCTCATGGCGGAAATGGCTGCGGCCATCGGCAAAGACAGCGATGCCGCATTCTACAAGAATCTCCACGGGAAAATCAAAGCCGCCTTCGCCAGGGACTATATCGACAAAGAAGACACACTTGTCGTCAAATCTCAGACCGCTCATGTCCTCGCCTTGGCCTTCAACCTTCTCAACGACAAGCAGCAGAAAACTGCCGCCGACACGCTCGCCGGGCAGATCGCGCAAAACAACTATCGTATGGCCACTGGCTTCCTCGGTACTAAAGAACTTCTGCCTGTCCTGTCCGCCCACGGCCACCACGATCTGGCTGTCAGGCTCTTCCAAAGCCGCGAGTTTCCATCGTGGGGCTACGAGGTCGTCAACGGCGCCACCTCCATCTGGGAGCGTTGGGACAGTTACACCAAAGAAGATGGCTTTGGCCGGCATAATGCCGCTATGAATTCATTCAGCCATTACGCCTTCGGCGCCGTCTGCGAATGGATGTTTCGCACGCTCGCCGGCATTGATAGTGCAGATGCCGGATTTAGCCATGTCCTCCTGCGCCCTTCTCCACCGCCTCCGAACAGCAACCCTGTCAATACTCCCATTCATTGGGTCAAGGCGCACCATGACTCGATCAACGGGCGCATCACCATCGCCTGGAGGCTTGAGAATGACGTCTTTGCCTGCGATGTTACGGTTCCCCCCAATACAACGGCCTCTGTCTTTCTGCCGACCGCTGCGATTGAAGAAGTTACGGAGTCTGGGCAGCCTGTCCGCAAACTGGATTTCATTGAAAGCCGTTCTGTAGAGGGCTGCCCCGTCGTCCTGGAAGTTGGAGCTGGATCGTATGGCTTCCGCTGCAGGTACACCAATGTGCATTAGTCAGAAATCTGTAAGAAGAGAGGAAAGTGACATGAGTAGAAGACTTTTCATCGCCGGCTTGTTCCTCTGTCTGT
>DATKWR010000647.1:0-4471 GCA_035529475.1 Sedimentisphaerales bacterium
GCCCGCTCGACTTCTATGGTCTTTCCATCCTCCAACCACTTTCGCGGCGTTGCTTGCAGGAGCAACAACGTATCATCGTCCAGCTCCTGGATGAGCATGTTGCGATACAGTTCAAACCAGGCACCATCCGTGCTGGGAGGACCGAAATATTGCCCCCACGCCCAACGATGCTCCACCGGCTCGAAAACCGAATGGCTGAACGCGCAGGCCATGTAGCTGTAAAACGCCCGGATTACTGCTTTGGGGTCGTCACGCAGCAGGTAGGCCGTTGCCTGCTGATTGTAGACCGGCTCGTTGGCCATGCCCCAGCCGTTGAGGTAGAGGTTGTCTTCATGGTCGTTGAGGAGGCAATCGGCGAGCAAACCGTCAGCCGGCAGTGCCTTTAGCCGCAATAGATGTATTGCCCCGGTATCGACGTCGGTCGGATACCATTGTTCGAGAAGGCGCCCGGACTTCGAAGCTTCGCACGGGACATATGGAATCCATGTATGGTCCCGCAGTTGTACCAAAGGTGACCGCATGGTCGCTGCGCCGAAGCGCCGCGCAACAGCTTGTCTGAAGGTGCGTGCAGCCGCCAGGCATTCTTGTGCCCGTGGATGGTCGATCTGCTGCAAGACTCGGCCAAACAATTCCAGACCCGCATAGACATAGGCCTGGCCAAAAGCCCAGGCGCCTTCGCCCGTCAGATCGTTAAGTGGCCCATAGACCAGGCCTCTGGGAACTCCGGACTGGTCGGACCCGCGCTTGATCTCAGCCAGACACCAGTCAAGAGCCCTCAGCGTCTGTGGAAGTAGTCTGTCCAGTGCTTCGCGGTCTCCGGATAACAGGTAGTTCCTGGCTACCACGTATATCATGCCCGGTGTATATACGACCCAATTCGCATATCCACCCACATGACCGTTGGCCTCCTGGTTGTTTCGATATATGGCCAGCAGTTCCTCAACTGAAATATCATGGTAGCCCCGCAGATCGTAGAGCATGTAGTCAACATATACGGCCTCGTTAACCGGCCAGGGAGTCCCATCCTGACCGTAAGCGAAGTTCGAGTAGGGAAGGTCTATCTTGACGTTTTCTTCCCGGCCGCCGTGCCGTCTTGGCAGCCGCAGTGCGTGCCATAGATTCGCCCGGAACAAATCGTTCACTGCCTTTTCAGGGACTTCAAACTGTGCACCTCGTCTCACATAATCCGACCAGAAGTCCATCGTTTGCGAACGCGCCTTGACGTATTCCAATCCGAGGAGTTTCTCTCGGTACTCGGGACGGGCAATGGGAGAGGGAAGTTTGACAACAAACTCCCGAGAGTCATTCGCGTCAAGATCGAATGAAATCACAATGTTTCTCGTTGTTAATTTGGAGTTCTTCTTTTCATCTGCCTTTTTCCCACTATCGGAGTTGCTGCTGATCCGAAGCCCGGGGCTTGTTCCTTTAATCGAGAAAAGAATATTGCCGGAAGCACCGTCCTCGTAAAGGAACGCATCCGGCTCGGTTAGCGGCACGATTTTGGGTTCGGCTGAGACAGGGAGCTGCCTCTGATGATTTACGAGAACAGAAATCTCTCTTGGCGACTCTATGAGGTTCGTTATTTTAACCTTCTGCAGCAGCACCATAGGAATGTCGCCTCGCCTCTCGTTGGGCGGACCGTTCAGGGGATAAGCGAATTGTTCCACTTCGTACCGAAGAGAGTCCTTTTCGAATATGGTGCTGATAACCGGAAAACCATCGGCGAGCTTCTGAGACTTCCATGACCCAGCGATTCGGCGTGAAAGGTCTCCGAAATCGAACCAGAAGCGAAACTTGTCCGGATTACCCAGGTCGCTCCAGATTCCAGCGCCGCGGTCCACGCCGAACTTGTAGATTGCACTATCCCAACTGAGGCAAACAATGTGACCCGGGTAAGGCTGATGCGGATTCACATAATCAGGACTTGCCATATCTTCCCATCGGGCCGTATATTGCTCATATGTTGCTTCCGGTTCTTTATGGACCTGGTCCAGGACGCGTTTGCCCTTCCATGACTCGAGATCCTTTAGGTGATCGGCAAAGGAGATCGGTGAGTCCCCGACAGCCAGATAAATATCAAGCGAAGGCACCCGGAAAACCGTGTTTTGAAGCAGTTGATTGATAGTGACACTGAATCCCTTTGTGCCCTCTTGATCCATCTGAACGATTAGCTTGCGTGAATCTTGCTGACAAGCCGGATCGAGGCGAAACCGGCGGGCGGTATCATCATCACTATGCTCAATCAGGTAGGCCCAGATGCTGTGGATGTTACCTGTCATTCGGACGGATGTCTCCGGATACCGCAGTGTTAATCCTACTCCATCGACATCGGAGCCTCCTGCATATGTCACCCATGCCCCTTCCTTGAATTGATCTGCCGGCTCCAACGCCCGGCCTGATATGTCTGTTATCTCCATCCCCTCGGCCAGGAAGCTGACATGAAAGGGGGTGGCATCTTCCGCTTGGCGGCCCCATGAAAGCGATAGTTTAAGCTCCTTCTGAGGCTCGCTGGCGACCAAAGCAGATGTCAGTATCATCACTTGTGAGTATATGAAAAGTCTCAAGTACTTCATGACCTCTCCTTTATTCTCAATCGTCGTTATCCATATTAATGGATCGTGCGAGTCTTATGGTGCCGGCGGCAATGGAACCTGCTGCCAACCTTCCATGCCGAAACGGATGTCCCTTTCAACGAATTCCCATACTACCAGTTTTTTATTCCTGAGTAAAGCGGGTTTGCGGCTTAGCTCCTGCCTCACCAGGGTGGAGGCGCCGCCGTCATTGACAATTGAAGCCAGCGGGAATCCAAGTTCGTAGGCCAGGTGTTCTACGAACCCTCCGGAGCCGGGTTCATCTCGGCTGTATATCCGCAGGAAGCTATCACCTATGACGAGGACTTCGGAATTAGGATCGGCTTGGTAAAGTTGACCGGTATCAGCATTTACTACTTGAGCGCAGTTCAGAGTTTCAGGTTCAAACCTGCCCTCGATTTGTGGCGCTCGCATCATTTTTAGAACATCACCGTACCTTTTGGTAGTTGTGGATTTAAGACGGTATCTGACTTTTCCCTTCTCCGCCCACTCTAAATCAAGAATCCTCCTTGCGACGGCTTGGGCGGCCAAACGCATCCCATCCCCAGACCAGTGGCTGTCCTGTGACAGATAATATCTCGTATTGTCACCCGGCGACAAACCTTCACGGGCCTCGGCGAACACTCTGAATAAGTCAACAATTTCCACACCCGACTCTCTAAGCCCGGAGATGATCTCAATTGTTTTGGGATTGACAGGCTGTTCTGATCCCTCTGCTCGGGAAGTCAGCATTTCCGGATAGATGCTCGCCTTATTCGGTGCAGGTAGAACCAGCAACCTGATACCTCGCCGGGCTAATTGGTCACGAAAGGAAATAATCGCAGAAAGAACATCCGCCCGGCTATATTGCGAATCGGCGGGCAACGGCTCGATGAGATATTGTACGGCTGGTTTGTAGAAAAACCAGCTGGCCCGGCCCATCAGAACCTTATCGCCCGTTTCTCTTAATACCAGAAATTGCGCATATTGAACCGAAGTACGGAGCTTGCCCGCAAGCCGGCAGTTCTTCTCCAGATCATGTTCGAACAATCTGAGATTATCTTTCGTCGGCAACTGCCGGAACAGCTCGGTAAGCTGCAGCCGCTCCCCTTCGCTCAACTCAACTGCGAGCTGGACCACGCCAACGCTCAGAAGCACTATCAAAAAGGCTGCTATCAGGAAAACGTGTTTTACTTTGCCTTTGGCCACCAGGGCTACTCCTAAAACTGAAAATACAAGAACGAGCTAAATGACTGTGTGAACATCGTCATTAGTGATACACAGAATAAAACGATCAGCATGAGAGCTTTGGGCCAGGTTATAGTCCTGGCCCAGTCAAACGCCTGCAAGGGTTGAAACGCCAGAAGGGCACAGACTGCCATTATGAGTACACTGCCCTGCGTATAGATTTCAGAACTGAGCAGAACCGATCCACCCTGAGCATCCGAGAGCGTGAACATAACCGTCAGGTAGCGCCAGGCATCAGAGATAGTCGCAGAGCGGAAGAATACCCAACCTATCATGATCAGCAAGAAGGTAAACAGAACCTGTACTTGTCTTGGCAGAGTATGATAGAGAGTCTTTCTGCCGCCGAAGCGTTCGATTACCAGTAAAATGCCGTGATATGTCCCCCAGGCGACAAACGTCCAGTTTGCGCCATGCCACAGCCCACACAACAGAAACACAAGGCCTAAGGCCAGATACGAGCGTCCGGCCCCTTTTCTATTGCCGCCGAGCGGTATATAGAGGTAGTCCCTGAACCAGCTTGAAAGTGAGATATGCCATCTTCGCCAGAAACCTGAGATGCTGTCGGCCAGATACGGAGCATTGAAGTTGCGGGGACATTCGAATCCGAGCATCAACCCTAAGCCGATGGCCATTTCAGAATAAGCGGAAAAATC
>DATKWR010000648.1:0-5150 GCA_035529475.1 Sedimentisphaerales bacterium
ACGATGATCCGGCAGTTGTGCCGGCCGCGGAACTTCCCCGTGTCGATCAGGCTCGCCAGGTAGCTGGTGAATGTCGAGCTCGTCCACAGGAACTTGATGATCCCCGATCCAAGGGTGTTACTGAAATTCGCCTCATCGTCGGTGGTGTTGAACGAGCAGATCGGATCGCCGGGATCATCGTAGAATTCGACCGCGACCTTCGTGGCCGCCGAGATGTCGAGCGCCGTGCCGTCCTGCGTCACGGTCCGCTGCAGGTAGCCGTCGAACGTCACGTGGATGATTTCGGGCGTTGCCATCAGATCAAGCCCTCGCTGCCGAGCCTCGTGCCTTCGTCGGTGGAAAGGTCGGGTCCGGCATTGCTGCCGAGCCTGGTGCCTTCGGTGCTCGTCGTTTTCGCGCTGCCGTCGGACGGCACGCTGCGCCAGAACCCGCCGGTCAGGCCATTGATCGGCCCGGCCGGCACGGCCGCCGTCACCTTGCCCTGCCAGAATCCACCGGTCAGGCTGCTGGTCGGTCCTGCCACTGCAATGCTCACGTCACGCTCCTGCCGCTCGTCGCCGGCGTCAAGGTGAAGAGCGGCGTGCTGCCGTCATCGTCGTAGAACGTCCACACGCCGCTGCTGATCGCGGCCTTCCCGCGGGCGAAGGAATAGAGGCATTTCAGGATCGTCTCAAAACTCGCCGTCCCGCCCGCCGTGATCCCGGTCGTGGCCAGCAGGGCGGCAATTATCGCCGTCCGTTCCGCCTCGCCCAGCGCCGCAACGGCGTGCGTGCTTGGATCATAGCCGGTATCCACGAAGTCCTTGAGATCACTCAGGCTCTGCGTGCTGCCCTTCACCGCCTGCGCGTCGTTCGGGGCCGGCATGGCGGTGCACGTGGTGCCGCTATTGGTCACGCTCAGCCACGTGCCATCATCGCGGTGATCGCCGATAGACGCGCAGTTGCGGGAACCTGCCCCGGCAGTATCGGCCTTGAATGACATATCGATGAAGCCATAGACCGTGCCGGCGAACCGATTGTTGATCGAGTAGGAGTTGTCCGCCAGGCCGAAAATGATCCCGCCTTTCGAGTTGACGATCAGGTTATCGCGAACGACGTTGTTCCAGCAGGATACCGCCGCGTAGTGCGTGCCGGATCCCGTGCTCGTCAGGTCCACCAGCCCGGTCGCCCCGTGCGCCATCGCGTAGGCTTGCGTGGTGTAGACCTGGATCACCGTGCCGCTGGAAGCATAAACCCAATAGTTCGTCCAGTAATTGATGCCGGTGGGCAGCGTGCCGCTCGATTTGAACCGGATACGATCCCCGGTCGAGAACGGATGGCCGCCGGCCCAAGTGATCGTATCGGCTTCGATATTTACCGAGCCGGACGTGAACGCGCTGGGCAATGTGGCGTTGCCGATGGAGATGCCGCCATTCGCGCCCGTCCTGATGTATTCGTGATTGGCAATGTTCTGCTCGACAACGCAGCCGTGCACGCCAAGCGTCGCTGCCCCGAGATTGATGTCATAGCCAGCCGAGCAATCGCCCACGAACCGGTTGCCGTGAATCCAGCCATAGCTGCCGTACAGGTCGATGCCGTTCCCCGTGGGATGGCTCACGCGCATGCCGGTGATTTCGACCTTTTCCGCCACGACGGTCACGGTGCAGGCATCGCTGTTGTACGCGGGATCGCTATCGTCTACCGAGTAGAGCAGCGGCCAGCCGATGCCCTTGATCTTGATCGAACCGGTATTGGTGCGCACCGGCACGATGGCCGCCGTCGATTCCTCGAATGTGTGGCAATCACTGAGCACGCGCACCAGCACCGGGCCGTCCGGCGCAGCCTTCACCAGGCCCGTGGCGTTGTTGAACAGCTTGTCCCACGATGCCACTGCCTTCGCCACCGTGTGCCCGTCGGCGGTATCAACGCCATTCAGCGGATCGAGATAGAAGAGATTTTCCGGGGCAACCCCGCACTGCTCGGGCACGATGCCAGTGATGGGCGCGTCGAGATTATCCATCGCCGCCGCCCGTGCCGCCGTGTAGCCGGTCGCCGCCAACGCTTCCTGGACGTCGATCACCGGCACCACGTCGGTGTAGTTGCCGACCGCCGCGCCGGCATAGACGTTGACCGTGGCATAGTAGCCGCTGCCGAGCGTCAGCCCCGCGTCGGCCATCGTCGAGCGGAAGACCCCGCGTGCATCACACGTCTCATCGAGCAGCGGATCGCCGACCTGCGTGCCCGTCTCGTCATAGACGGTAACCGTGCAGTCGACCGGATCGGTGACGATCTCGCCGTGCAACGTGAGCCAGGCCGTGACAAGCAGACTGTCAGCGGCGGCATCGTAGAGAGCACACGCGGCCACGTGCGAAACGCGGTAGTCGGGATCGATGCAGAGATAGTCGGTGACGATGGTGTCGACGCCGGCGATGGTGGCCTTGAACAGCACCACCCACTGGCCCGCGCCGAGCCCGCTGATTTCGACGGCCGCGCCGAAGAATCCCGTCTGGTTGTCCTGCTTGGCCAGCGTCACTATGCCATCATCGCTGATGCGCGTATCAAGAGAAACAGTGCCATTGACCTGCGAGATCAGGTAGAACCATGCCGTGGCCGCCGACGGATCGGCCGCCGCGCCGGTGGAGCCGCACGCCGCAATGGCAACGTTGATGAAATCACCGGTGGTAAAAACTCTCGTAATCATCCCAGTCGGCCTCCTACGCCGATCCTGACCGCCCCGCCGCCGCTGCCCGCCGTCTCGACCGTCATGCCGCCATACATCACCGCCCCCGTCTCCGTTGCCCGGAGACGCACAATGAGTTCGCGGTCATAATTGGTAGCATCCACCGGATTGTAATTGATCGTCAGCGTCTGCCAGAGTGCATCATCAGTCACGGTTTCTGTAGCTAGCGCCGTGCCGCCAAAAAACGGATCATCCTCAGGATCGATCAGTTGCACTGTCGGCCGTTCGGTCATCCCGGCGACGAGCTGCCGCATGCGGGCAGTGATCGTGATGGCCTGATTTTTCACCCTGCGGATCGGGAAATCCAGATATGCCGGATAGGTCACCGATGTGCAGTTGAATGTGTAGCACTTCGCATTGGGCAATACTGAGGCAAACGTGCCGGCTCCCGCGTCATCTGGAGGCGCGTCGTTGTTCACGATCCCGCCCGCCGCCGAATTTGAACCATACATCCATGCCTTGAGCGCACCGGCCACGCCGCCGATATCGTGCATCACGACCTGCTGATGACCTGTGGGTGATGAGTAAATTGAGCCGACCTGCGTTGTGCCGCCGAGCGTCGCCCCGTACCCTATCCACTCACCGTTATTGTGGGCGATGTCCGTCGTGTTACCTGTCAAGGTCGCACCAAGAAGTTTGCCGGAGCCGCCGCTGATACCAGTGGTGCAGTTGGAGATCGTTCCGCAAACGGAGGTGTTAGAAGTATTTAAAATGCCAGTACCGCAACCATTGATTACCCCAGTAGGCCCCAACGTAAAACCCGCCGCTGAGCCCTGGATTGCTGTATTACAGCCAGAGATGCGGCCATGAACAATAGCACCCTCACATGAGTTGCCAACCGTGCTAAATGGAGTTCCGGAACCGCTATATAAACAGGAGGATGTCAAAGTAACGTGCCGTGTATCTCGAAAACCATAGGTGATGTTAAGAATGATCCCGCTACAAATGAAATTACTTCCCGAAGCCAGATATCCCGCCGAATGACAAACCCCACCAATGGGATAATCGGTGCCAGCACTGAAGATTCTGGAAGTAGCCGCACCGCCAGTGCCATTGATCTCCGCATTGACAACCTGATTCGCCCCAGCATCACCGCACACTAAAAACGCACTAGCTGTTCCTGTAATCACGATGTTGCGACTGACAAGCGCCATGACCGCGCCGACTTCCTTCTGTGCAACCAGGCCGGGAACATCAACGGTAACCGCCGTCCCGTCCACTGACGCAATGACCAATGCCTCCGTATCGCGTCCCTCATTGATGTCGTCTACGCGAATGACGGCATCTGCAACCCATGTGGTAGCGTCATTGCCCGCTGTCAGATCAACCGCACCCCCGCTCCCGTCGGGATTCAATGCCGTTTCGAGCACCGTAGCATTGATGGCCTCCTGATTCTTGAGATAGACCCACCGATGGTCAGGCTCGAAACACTTGAGACATTTGAGAATCGTTGCTGGAATAGAAAACGCACCACATGCTATCGTAAACCACGCCGTAATGGGATAGACGCCGCCAGTGGCAGTGCCATCGCTAGTGGCAATGATCCAGCCCGACCCAGTCATGCTGGCGGCCAGCGTGAAACCGAACGGAGCCGCCATCGTTGACCCAGCCCCCGTCGACGCCCACATCGTCCCGTTCCAGAGCAACACACTGATCGCACCGAGTTTCAAGTCCCATTCCACTGAATGGAGTGGGTCGGCACAACTGCCAATGGTATCACCAGTGGCGGGTGCGGCAGCCGCCGCCTTCCACAATTTCACCGTGGTGCCCGTACTGGTGAAATCGATGATGTTCGTGTTGGCAGTCGCATCGGCGGCAGTCGGATGCACCGTGATATTGTCGTCATCGATCCTGCGGGCGTAGTAAGTGGTATTTGTCACAACCTCCGGGGCAGACGTGGGCATTGTTGCGGCGGTGAAGCCGATCACGTCCTCCGTCGCCAAGCCGTGGCCAACGGCGTTCACGTATTCGGTACCCGGCACAACCGTGCATGCCGTAGGCGTCGCTCCCGCATTGAGCGGGATGAACCACGTGGCGGTTGCGGACGCTTTGCCCGAAGCCCGAGTTGTGAAAATAGTTGCCATTTACGGTTTCAACGCTCCTATCACAATGCTGCGCTTTTCGGCTTCGGCCCTGATTTGCGCATCCGTCGCCTGCGAAAGCGTCGGCTCGACCGGAATCGCAGCAATCCGCAACTGCTCCGCCTCAACCGCAAACAACTTCCGCTCGCAGTCGTCGACGAATACCTGCGCGTCTTTCGGCTCGCCCGCCTGGGAATGGAAGGTGTGCTGCCGCCCATCGGCCAGCCGCACGCGGATGTCGAATCCATCGGGGGCTGGGTAACCGAGAAGAATTGTGGCCATTCAGATCTCCGACTCAATTTCCATCCCCGCCGCCTTTCACCTTCAAGGATGAAGAAGGCGTGGGGGACG
>DATKWR010000649.1:0-2073 GCA_035529475.1 Sedimentisphaerales bacterium
TGCTCGACACTGAAAGGAGGTCTGTCGTCCCGGTCCACCACCAGGACGAGGCCGGCCTTTGGTTCTTTCACGCCATTTTGCTGTGATTCCTTAACGGCGGCTTCGATGAGTTTGTTGACCTGGGCCGCTGCAGAGTCGCCGACGGCATAGACAAATCCGCATTTAGAGGGATACAGTTTTCGCGTATCCAGTTGCTTGGGCCAACCCTTCTTAGCGGGGGGCTCGGATTTCGAATCTCCGCCCCAGGCCGGAAACTGCGGGAGCGAACATAACAACAGTGCGGCCAGACAGGCTGGATAAGGGCTATTTTGTTTGTCCATTTTGGCCTCCTTGAAAAGGGTTTCCTGTGCACGATACGTTGTGAACGGAACAACACCAGATTCGCTTCTCAAGCAGACGTAAGCTACCGCCTTCGTGTTACAGGTTTGTTACAGTTTTGTGTTTTTTGGGATATTTTTTTTATTCATGGAGGATTCGCGGCACTGAGGCGTTTCTTGCCTGGACCGGACATTTCTTCAAAAAAATCTTAGCTCTGGGAGCGAACTCGAAGTATAATATCCCTCTGTTGGCTCGTAACTTATGGTTCTTGTCATTAGTCAGGAGCGCGTATGTCAGGTCATTCACACTGGGCGGGCATAAAATATAAGAAGGCGGCTTTGGACGCCAAACGGGGCAAGGTCTGGAGCAAAGTGGCCCGAATGATCATTGTCGCGGCCAAGCAGGGGGGCGGAGACCCGTCCGCGAACCTTTCCCTGCGGTACGCCATCGACAAGGCCAAAGCGGCGAATATGCCGAAAGACACCATCGAAAAGGCGGTCAAGAAGGGCACCGGCGAGCTGGAGGGGACCAGCTTTGAGGAGGTGGCGTACGAGGGGTACGGTCCGGCGGGCGTGGCCGTGATGGTCGAGGCGCTGACGGACAACCGGCATCGAACCGGCCCGGAGATCAAGAGGATTTTCGAGAAGCACGGCGGCTCGCTGGGGACCACCGGCTGCGTCAACTGGATGTTCACAAAGAAGGGCTTGATTACCGTCAGCACGGCCAACGCCGACGAGGAGCAGCTTCTGGAGATCGCCATGAACGCCGGCGCCGACGATATGCAAAATACGGGCGACGTTTTCGAGATCACGTGCGACCCGGCCGCCTACGAGCAGCTCAGGGCCGCTTTGCAGGAGAAGGGGATAGCCACCGAGCTCACGGAAATCTCAATGGTTCCTCAGAATGCCGTTGATATCGGCGATGACCATGTTGCCAAGAGGATTCTTTCGCTGATGGAGGCATTCGAGGATCACGACGACGTGCAGAACACGTACGCAAACTTCAATATCCCAGAGGAAACCCTGGCGCGCATTTCGTGACGCATGTTCTGACGGACGAACCTTGCAGGTGGCGGAGGGCCACCATCGCTTCAAGGGGGCTTATTTCTTCGATTGTTCGGAAAGTTCCTTCACTCGCTCGACGGCGAACTGATAAACATCTTCGCCCATCCGGCTGACAATTTCTTGCCGTTCGGGGTACATCAGGCGGAATTGTGCACGGTACTGCTCTTCTATCTCAATGGCTTTTCTGTAGTGCTCGAGCGCCGTATCGTTTTGGCCCAGTTGCTCGGCGATTTGTCCGAGTTTGAAATGCAGTCTTTCGCAGCCGGGATAACGCTCAATCGCACGCCAAGCCGCGTCAAACGCCTTGTTCAGCCAGCCGGCCTTTTCCCATTCGGCTGCAACGTCCGCCAGGGCGCGATAGGCGTCGGTGAGGCGCTCGAAGTCCTTGAAGGCGGCGTCGTTGCGGCCGATTGCCGTCTGGAGCGATTCGACCGCTCGCAGCAGCAGGTCGGGACTCTTGCCCTGCGTCAACTGGAAATGATGCAGGTACAGGCGGCCGTTGAGCGACAGCGCAGCGGAGCTGAGCGGATCGGCCTGGGCGGCTTCGTTTAGGAGCCTGTGGGCGTTGTCGAACCGCCCCGCAGAGACGGCCTGATTCGCGCGTTCGATGTCGGCTGTGCTTGAGGCTACGGGAACGAGCACATAGCTCAGATAGATGAAGGTTATTGCCAGGGCAGCGACTACCGCTATT
>DATKWR010000650.1:0-7804 GCA_035529475.1 Sedimentisphaerales bacterium
TTCCTCCGGCGTCGCCTGCCATTGCAGCCGCCGAACCCTGCGGGCCTTCGCCGTACCGATTCGTCGTGAACGTCGTTTCATTAGACTTTGCCTCTTAGTCATAATACACATTCGTCAACTGCCGACTATTCGACTCGACATACCATCAGGCCGCTATTATCGCTGTGGCGGATGTGGTTGACAGCAACATCGACGGCCCGTTGCTGGTAGTCCCTGAGAATGTATTCACTCATTTCGTCTGTCCCTTTCGCCATCTCAACAAACCCTCGACGGCAAGTGCCGCAAAGATTAGGTCCCGTACCAGCAGACTCCACAAGCCCGCGTGAAAATGTATACCTGCGGTAAGACTATTGCTGAGGAGCCAGAAATAGAAACATGCAATCAACTTCCGGTTGTTCAAAACCACCCCGCACACCGCCAGCATAGTCGCTATGGCGCCGATGAGTTCAATCATGCCGGCCTCCCCATCGCATTAAGGTCCATCACCTTCACGGGTTTAGCAGCAATGAATTCGCCGCCGCACTTCTCGGTATCCGCACAGAGCCAGCCGACCTGAACCAAGAGGTCGCCGACGTGATGCCGGACGGGCAGGAGTCTCTTCTTGCCGCATTTGAGGCAAATGCCTCTGAAGAGTTTGCCTATACGCTCTTTCTCTCGCCTCTGACGCTGTTCCCTGTCATTCGCCAGCCTCATTTCCTGACGGACCAGCTCGTCGCAGGTCTTGCAGACGTATTTGTACCCATCAGGACTCTTAGGGTGTTTGTGGTAGTCCGTCAGTGGCTTACGCTGTCTGCACTTGTTGCATATTTTTGTCTGCTTCATAGTTCGTCCCCTATTTGTGCTTCTAAGAATCAGCGCCGCCCGGCACGGCTTGCAACAGGCGGCGCCTCGGCGAAAAGAGAATCAGTTACGTTGTTGATTCCGTGCCGCCGTTTGCCGCCTTCTGGACCTTAATAACCTTGTCTTTCGCGCGGTTATCGACGGCCAAACCTATCCCTGCCAACCCCAATATGCTCACTGCTATGCCGACAGGGTTTATCTCGCCGCCCTGAGCCACAGCCAGGCCGATCTGCGCAATCCCCTGCTTGAGTTCATCCTGTTTGTCGAGGGACTGTTCTTTCGCGGCCGCTTTTGTCTGAAGCGCATCAAGTTGCGTCGAAAGCCTCGCCTGCTCGGTCTGTAGTTCCACCTGTAGTTCGGCCCGGTTAACCTTCTGGCCCGGCGTCGTCAGCGAAGCTACTCTGCTTTCGCAGCCATAGCAGAATACGCACAGGCCGATTGAGATAACCGCCGCTACCGCCAGGCCCTGATTATGGTCCAGCCATGTTTTGATTGATTCCCACATCATTAAAATCTCCTACTCTAAAGTCCATTTCTGCTTGTTTGTAACCACGTTCGTAGCCGCCGAAAAAACCCAGCCACACGGCGGCTGTAATATGCTCTTTGGTATAGCACGGAGGACCTCGGTTCGCAGCACAGCCAGTCGCGGCAATGAAAACAATCAGCACAATCCGTTTGATTTTCACAGGTGACTCCTTTCCCGGCGAGCGTCACTCCTCGTCGTCTTCCATCTTCACCGTCACCTTCTCGTCGCGCGGCGTCACGGTGATGTTAAGTCCGTCGTGCTGGAACCGAATCTTCCCATCATCAAGCCTCTGCAGCTTCGCATCGTGCAGCAGCGCCAGTATCTTCTGTTTCGATTCGGCTTCCTTGTTGCCAAACTGGATTCGCTGTTGCTGGGCAACCTTGTACCGCTTGGCCTCGGCGACAATCGCCTTGATGTTCTCCGGCGAGACGTCAATCAGGTCCATCTGCGCGCCCTGTTGTCGGGAAGTCTGCTCAGATTCTTTTTTCACCTCCTGGTCCGTCATCGCGTGCTCCGAAAAGCGCGCATCCTCAATCCGGCCTTCGTTCTGTTTCTTCTTCCTTGCCATAGTCCGTTCCTTTCAATTTTGGTTCTCGTACGTTTCGACTGTAATCAACACGCCGGGCCTCTGCCCGTTTTCACAGTACCTCTTACTGATTCGATGGTCGCAAACAAGAGAATCATCGGCGTACACGATCTTGCTCATAGCGTCTTCCACTGCCCTGCAAAGTTTCAAACCATCCGGTTTTGACGCAGGCTTGGCGTTCACGAATTGAGGTTTCACCTGTCCGTTCGTTCGGAAATGATTCTTTGGTCGAAGCCGGTAGAATACACAGGTGAGTATGCAGGGTTCGGTTATCAATCGGTGGTTCCTTGCGGCTATGTCCGCGAAATATCCAAGTGCGGCCTGCCAGTCTTTCTGCTTTGAATTAGCAGGCGCCACTATCAGCTTTCCCGTGCTCTTGTTCAGGAAGGCCCGCTTGCTGCCGCTGGTCTTTGCGTCACCGGGAACGAAGAATTGGATTCTCATAAAGCACCTCAGCTTCTCAAGGCTTCCTTCGGCTTGCGGCAGAGCAAACCCAGCTCCCGCATGACCAAGCCGCTGTGAACATCAAATGTGCAGGCCAACCGCCAGCCTTGGCCCTCTGCGCTGCGGGTCTTGAGCAGATGCAACGTCCGATTGTACTGGCAAGACGTTGTGCCCAATAATCCGCCGCAACCATCCCACAATCGTATAGTACCTTCTTTGTTTTCATGGGCTTCGACCCAAACCACGGCATCGGCGAATCGCCCCCAGGCCGCACCACCCGCCAGCGAATCTATGTCCGGTCTCTGCCCCTGCCCCTTCGCTGGGTGCGTCACGAAAATCAGCGAGCAGCCGGAACTGGCTGCAATCTTGTCCGCCGCATTGATTAGCCGCTCGTCATCAACCCACGAGGCGTTACTCTTGGCCAGTATCGTTACGGGGTCTATGCAGATTACCCTATCCGTCTTGGCCCGCTCCTGCATCCAGGCGATTGCCTGAGCGACGTTGATTCTTCCCGTCGGCACATGGATCACCCGGCCCATCCGCGACAGGTACTCTTTGTGCTCGGTCAGCAAATCCCGGATTCGCTGCGGGTTCTCTCTGACCCATCGCGGCTTAGTCACGTCCGCAATCCCACTATGCTGAGCTAATAAGCGCCGAACGTGAAACTCTCGCTTCTTCTCGAGCTCCAGAACACTAACCCTGATGCCTTGTTTTGAAAACTCCGTCAGCATTTGCAACAGCAGCAGCGACTTGGAACCGCCCACCCCGCCGGCAATTACCGTCCGTGTGTCCGGCACGAAGCACTGGCCCGCCTCCGTCCAGAGGGGAAAATCCGCCATAACCAAATTCGTTGCCCGTCCACTGATTTCATCCTCGACCTGCTTAGTCAGCGCCTCAACAGGATTCGTCTCAGGCTCCGGCACTGCTGCGGGTTGCGCCTTCGGCGTTGCCGGGACCGATGTTTTACGTGGTGCATCGAGTTTATTACCACTGGGACGCCTTGCGTGCGACTTGGCACTGGTAAAGGCTGCTCGCAGCTCCCGCTCATCCAAAGGCGGCGAATTTGCCCGATTCCAGTCATTGATTATTTCCCACGCCTCGGCCTCGGCGAGCATGAAATCGTTGAGCAACTGGCAGGCATGGGCAAACGCCGCCTGGTTTCGCTGGCCCTCAGATACCGATGACCACTTGGCGGCGTAGAGTATCGCGCGGCCTTTAGCTTCCAGGATGCTTGTTTTTGGGCTGGTGCTGGTGGTGGCCGGTGCTGGTGCTTGTGACTGCAAACCTGGCAGGACACTATCGAACACTTCTGCTTTGTAGCGGACCTCGGGGTCGCAGTAGATCACGAAGCACGGAAGGTACGGCTTCGACTTCGTATTCTGCGTCCCAGGTAAACGCATAATTCTTTCCGGGTTATGAATCGCGGGGTCGCTCTTGATCCAGGCAATCATGCGCTGCTGCACTGCCCGCCAGGCGTCCGGTTCCATGGCGTCCAGCATACACCAGTAAGCATGTATGCCATGTCCTGAGTTGACCAGCATACTTGGCGCCGGCAAGTTTCGCTCGTCGATCCATTCGAGGATGGCGCTGCCGGGGGACATGCCTTCAGGTGCATCTACGTGGTCGAAATCGCAAAACAGGCTGCGGCAGACCGTGATATTCTCGTCCCCGGACAGCTTATCGCCTTTTCTGGGGTTCGCGCCGACGTATATATTCCAACCATACCGGTTCCACTCGTGGAGATACGCCAGGTCGGACAAGATAAAATCCCCCATGCGGTGCCATCGCTTCTGAGCGGCCCGTCCCTCTTCTCGCTGCGGCCAGATTGAACGAAACTCAATCCAGTCGCCCGTTACGAACTGACAGGCGAAATACTGCTCCATCTGGTCAATCGTGGCCAACATCGTCTCCCTCGTTCTCGGCTTTACGCCGTGCAAAAAAAGCATCCGCCTCCTCGGCGGTCGGGTCGTGGTATAATGGCTCGAGTTCATCCTCCCATCGTTCCTGATTCAACCAAGTCGTTGGATGGGGGATATACTGTCCGCCATCCCTCGCCCATTGCACTGAATCTCTCTGCTCACTGACCGCTTCCAGTATCCGCCGCACCAGGTCGTCATCAGGGTTGAGCTTGGCCCAAACTTTTTTGGCTGCGCCTTTGCCCACCTTACGGGGATAGAGTTGCCAGAATTTGTCAAAGGCAACAATATCTTCAGAAAGGGGACTATGGGGTTTATATGCTTCTGCTTCTGCTTCTGCTTGTGTCGGACCCGTCGGACTGGTGTCGGACTGGTCGGACTTCGTGTCGGACTTCGCCTTTTTTAGCCTCTGATGGCCGCTTGGCCGGTGGTCGCGGTCCCATTGACGCTTATATTCCCGTCTTGCGTCATTGTCGGACTGTTTGTCGGATTTTGTCGGGCCTTGTCGGTACAACAGATAGTTAATGATCTGCCACCCGCCGGGTATTCGTTTCACCCTTCGGCCATCATCATCCGGCGTCCGGCTGCGGGGGTCCGGCGATTCCAACGTGGTAACAGCATCATTGAACTGCCTGCGTGGTATGTTCGCAGCCCTGGCCATACTCTCGTCTGTTGCGATCACCCGACCTTGCGCGTCGGACTTAGCAAGAAAGGCCACCCACGTAATACGGGTATAGACATCCTCCTCCCACACACTGCTATCCAAGATTGTCGCACTCAACTTCGTGTATCCAGGCATCCTGCCTTTCCTTCCGTGGTTTCAACGCGTCCCTAATCCCACGTCTCGTCAAGTTTGTTTGTATCCCAAAGACTCCAAGACGGGGATTGTTGTAATTCAGCCAGCGAGGCTTTGAACTCGGCCAAAAGCTCGTCGTCTTTCAGTTCTGATTCGGGGTCGAATAATTGGCCATACCACCAGTCTCGACAAAAGCACTCGTCCGGCCCGCCCGGTGCTGTCGGGTCATTAAGGTCATAATCGACGGTATTATCTTTGGGTACGCCCATCGCGTCGAAAAGTATGGTTGACAAATCAAGGTCCTCATCGTCCATAAGTTCGTCGGCGTCAAGGCCAATAGATGACATTGTTTTTGTTATGCGAGTGAGGGCCCGTTGGGTCACTATCAGTGCAAGAAATAATTCATCCTTTGTCATACAGGACTCCTTTAGTGGTAAACCGCAATAAACACGCTTCCTTCAAGTTCCTTGACGACTTCCCTGATGTGCAGATTGTTCCTACTGGCGTGCAGCAGGTGTATTTCCCTGCACTTGTCGAGTTTACAAAACTCCCGGATGTACCGCAGCGTGACCGACTTCTCCATGTGCGAGGTCAGCAGCCTCTTTGCGAAGGTCTCATTGATGTCGCCGCTCTCGACCTTCGCTTTGAGCACGTCCTTGTCGTAGCCGCAACAGATGGCGATGATGTCGAACGAAAGGCCGAAGTGCTGCGTGATGTTGTTGGTGTCGGTGACGAACAACAGATGCTCGCCATCCCCGTTGTTACCCATCTTTTCTCTTACGATGAATCCGAGGGGTTCCGCCGCATCGTGATTGACCGCGAAGGGGAATACCTCGAAGGTCCTGCCGATGGCGAATCGCTCGCGGTCCCTGATGATGTACGCTCGCCTGTGCTTCGTCAGTATCGGGTCAATGGCCTCGAGGGTGCCTTCGCTGGCGTAAACGTCTATTCCCGCGTTCAGAACGTCCTTTACAGCCTTGGAGTGGTCCTTATGCTCGTGTGTGAGTATGCAGCCGACAATCCTGTCCAGGTCGTAGTCGAGGGCCTTCTGCAGCTTGCCCCACGTCACGCCGCACTCGATTAAAAGACATTGCCCGTTAGCCGCCTCTACAGCGTACAGATTACCGCGAGAACTGGAGTAGTAGCGGTGGAAGATCATCTTCCCAATTCCTTTTTCAGGGATTCCACTTCTGCCTTTAGTTGGTCATTCTCTCTAAGCAGGGCGGCGTGGGATTGCTGCTGTTCATGATGTTCAGTCATCATACGCCTTGCCGCGATCTGGATTCCATTTGCGATTGCTTCTTCCTGCTGCCCCTGTTTGCAGTTTGCATGATGCCCAAAGGTTGCCCCGCATTGTTCACAATGACTCATTGTACGCCCGTCCCAAATAGGATTCCCTGCCCGGTTTTCTGTTCTCTTACCGTTACGCCATGTTCCGCCTCTGCCACACGCAGAATCGCCTGTTTCTCGATATACTCCGGATTAAGCTCGATACCGATATAGTCCCTGCCGAGCCGGGCAGCCACCGCGCACGTCGTACCCGAGCCTGCAAACGGGTCCAGCACCACGCACGGCACGACCTCCGCCCCGCACCCGCACACCGACCGCCAGCCCAGCGTCTGCGTATCGACGCCCGCCACCGTATTACCGCACGAATTCACGCCGTTGCCCTGGGCGTGTCTCTCTGTCCGGTCCGCCGGTCGTTCTCTGCGAACGGTTTCTTTATTGACTATCCGCACCCACGGCGCGCCGCACTTGCTGCAGCAGCCCTTCTCGCTGGTTCCCGCCTTGATACACGGCTCGACCAGTTTTTCTGGAAACGTCGCATAATGTGCCTCCGGATATGCCTGTGGATTTATAGCCCAGCAGTCACGCAGATTACGACTCGGCAGGACATCAGGTGTCTTCGCCGTCCAGTCTCGATGTCCGACAATTCCCTCTTTTGGCGGCGAAAGTTTTGTCCCGTAAGGATGCGTGTTCTCGCTCGCCTTCTCTTTCACCGCCTCCATATCGCAGTAATACTCCCCGCTCTTCGCCAGGAGGAACAGGTACTCGTGCGCCCTCGTCGGCCGCCAACTCCCACACCGAAGCACCAGGCCATCGTTCGGCTCGCAGACCGCACAGCCGGGACAAACGACCCACTGAGTCGCGCCTACCCCGTTCTCAAAGTAGGCATCTCGTTGTGCTCGTGATGCAAGTCCCGGCCCCTGTTTCGTTTCGGCCCCTTGTTGATATGCGTTCTTTGCACGATCTCCTTTTTTCACTTTTACCCTATGCCTTTCCCATCTCCAGCCGTTCACCGATTCCGGCATCGTCGAGCCCGAATACGTCTCGCAGAAAGAGACCGCCTTCACCCACACCGTATCGCTCCGCAGGTACCAGCCATCCGCCTGAAGCGCAAGCGCCAGCCGCCACGCAAGACCGAGAAGGTCCTTCTCTTTAGCCCCCTTCGGCACGGACGGACCAAGATTTTGTTCTACGGCCTGCCTGTTCGTTAAATAAGTACTTGGCCCCGATTGAAATTTAATACCCCGCTTCGGTTCTCTGGCATACGCATCCCCGTAGTTGAGCCACACGACGCCATCATCGCGCAGCACCCGGCGGACCTGACGGAAGCCGCGGACCAGCTTTTCGATATGTTCCTCCGGCGTCTTTTCAAGCCCGAGCTGCCCTTCGACGCCGTAGTTGCGCTGGCC
>DATKWR010000651.1:0-6627 GCA_035529475.1 Sedimentisphaerales bacterium
ATGCGAATACCGCTCATCATGCGATACCCCAATCTCGTGCGATCAGCAGTGATTTGTACGGATTTGGTTCTGAACATAGACCTGGCGCCAACGCTTCTCGAACTGGCGGGCGTCCAGATTCCCGGCACGATGCAGGGGCAAAGCTGGCTGGGGGCGCTCCAGGGCCGGCCAGGGCGAGAGAGTTTTCTCTATGAGTATTTTCAGGAGAATGGCGACAGGTTCAAGAGACCCGCTGTGCTGGCCGTCCGGACGAAACGCTGGAAGTATGTCACCTATCCACTTGATAGCAGCCTGATTAGCGAGCTGTACGACCTCCAGGCTGACCCGGAGGAACTCAACAATCTAATTGATGACCCCGGATACGCCGGCACGCTAAGTGAGCTCAAAGACGAACTCGATAAACTAAAGCAGCAAACCGGTTTTCGATTTCCGACGGCGAGCCGTCAATAGCAAAGAGAATCGGTCACGCTGGCCGTACGAGTGTGAGGAGCCAGTAGAATGAAACTGCAAAAAGCGTTCGTACTCATTGTGTGCTGGTTTTTGTGCTCAAACGAGGCACTGGCTGGCGACAAAACCGCGAAACCGAGAGGTTACTCCATTCCGCTGATCGATCTTGCCCATGAGACCCACCGTCAGATTGTCGTGGATAGAGAGCCCGGCCAGTATCTCGGCCACCCCACGACGGTTTTGCTCGAAGACAATAGAACCATCATTGCAGTCTATCCGAAAGGCCACGGGCGCGGCGCTGTCGTGATGAAAAAGAGTCCCGACGGCGGCTTGACCTGGTCGGACCGCCTGCCGGTGCCGGAGAATTGGGCAACATCGCAAGAGGTACCCACCCTCTACCGCGTCGTCGATGCGCAGGGCGTCAGAAGGCTCATCATGTTCTCAGGGCTTTATCCTATCCGCATGGCGGTATCGCAAGATGACGGCCTGACGTGGACGCCGCTGCACCCTATCGGCGATTTCGGAGGTGTTGTTGCCATGAGCTCTCTTGTCCGGCTGAAGAATGGCGACTACATGGCATTGTTTCACGACGACGGCCGGTTCCTCCGAGGCTCCGGCAAACAAACCAAGTTCCAGGTGTTCAAAACCATCTCTCAGGACGGAGGACTGACCTGGGGCCAGCCAGAAGTGGTCACCGAACACGCCACGGCGCATCTGTGCGAGCCGGGGGCGGTAAGGTCGCCCGACGGTGGGCAGATCGCCCTGCTTCTGCGGGAGAACAGCCGGACGTACAATTCGTTCGTTGTCTTGAGCGACGACGAAGGACAAACCTGGAGCAAACCGGTGGAGCTGCCCGGCTCGCTGACCGGTGATCGTCACACAGCGCGTTATGCGCCGGACGGAAGACTGTTTATCACTTTCCGGGACACAACACACGAAAGCCCGACCAAAGGCGACTGGGTCGGCTGGGTTGGAACATACGGCGACATCGTCGGCGGCCGGGAAGGACAATATCGCGTCCGCCTCATGGACAATCACAAAGCAGCGGATTGTGCCTATCCCGGTCTGGAGCTGTTGCCCGACGGAACGTTCGTTACGACCACGTACGGCCACTGGATAGAAGGTGAATCACCCTTCATCGCAAGTGTTCGCTTCAAACTGGAAAAAATTGACGCCAAAGCACGTTCGATCAAGAGTACATCAGAAAAAGACAAACCACGCTGAGAGTACCTATCTCTCAAAAAGCTCTTCATAGACTTTGTACGTGGTTTCCCCCATCCCTACCCGACTGTACGTACTTTGGGCAGTGTGGTTGGCTCCTTCCACGTACACGCGAAATCCGCACACATTCGATTCCTGTGACGCTTTTTCTTTCAAGAACTCAAAGAGCCTGCTGAAGACCTTCTGCCGGCGAAATTCGGGCTTCACGTAAACGCTCTGAATCCACCAGAACAAGCCGCAGCGCCAGTCGCTCCACTCATAGGTGACCATGACACAGCCTACAACTTCGCCCGCCGCCTCGGCAACCGTATAGAAACCGTGATTGGGATGCTTCAGCAGTATTCGCAGTCCCCTGGTCACGACCGGCAATTCAAGCCTCTTCTGTTCTGTTTGCCAAGCCAGCGTGAGGTTAAACTGCGCAAGCGTTGGCACATCTTTGTCTCCGGCGATTCTGACCAGCAATTCATTCGACACTGTGTATCTCCTATCAAGCGTGAGTTTCCGTTACCGAGAATCCAAAGGATAGAACTTGAAGAGTACTTATGTCAACAGGAATCCCTGTGAGTGGGCAAACCGGTGTCCGATCTGCCCTGTCTAACGTTCGGTCATCGCTTGCCCGATGGCTTCGACATAGGCTTGATGAGCCTGCCTGAGACTGTCCGGGTCTGCCGTCAGCGCCTCGCCCAAATCAGGCGGGGGCAATTCGGTCGCCGGCTTTTTCAGTCCAGCCAGGTTGTCGGCCAGTTCTTTGAACTTGCGACCCCAGGCTTTCAGAGCCAGATCGGGCTTGACCAGCCCTGCATAGAGACTGATATCTCCCGACGAAGGCGTGTCAGCGAACGGCCATGAGAGCCATCCGTCGGCCAGCGAGCGGGTGGCCTCGACTTCTTCGCCGATCCAGCGGGCCTGCTGCTCTTCGCTCAAAAACGGATGTTTCTGCGGCGCGCCGCCGCCATACCAGCCATATTCGCCGAGCAGCACCGGCTTGCCTGCACGGCTATAAGCCAGAACCGCCTGCAGGTAGCTGATGTTATTGCGCCAATTCTCGTCCGATTGAAACGGATTGCCGAGAGTCGGATAGAAATGAATCGTCGTAAAATCGAGCCAGCGAGCCTGGCGGTGAGGATTGAACGCCGCATAACGGCCGGGATTGCCCGAACGCACCAACGGGTAGGACCACTGAATATAGCCAACGGTGATCAAATGGGTCGGATCGGCGCGCCGAATCGCCTCGACCTGACGACGCACCCATTCATCGGCGAGGTGCTCTCGAAAACGCTGCCAGTCCCGCAATCTTGGATTCCCCGCATCCGCACGGTCGGCAGGCACAGCGACGTTGTCCCATGTGTCGGCCTCGGTCAGCTCGTCGCCCCAGGCGGCTTTCAACGCCCTGTGGTCTGCATAAGTCTCGTGAAGCCAGGCGTGCCACTTGGGGATCCACTGCGCAGAAGACCAGGGCAGATGCGGCTCGTTAAGAAGGTCCCATGCGAAGATGGCCGGCTCGCCCCGGTAGCGTCTTCCAACAACGTCCCAAAAGCGATCGAGCGCCTCCAGTGCGGCTTCCCCGGCGAAGCGGTCCGGCTTCCAATACGCCGGCTGCCCTTCCCAGTGGTCGGGGCCCGTGGGAATCAGACGAATGCCGGCTTCGCGGGCAATTTCAACCATCTTGTCAAGCTTCGCAAGAGCCTGCTCATCAATGGTTTCAGCGGAGGATTGAAAACTGCCGGCCGTCAGAAAGACCCGAGCGCAATTGACGCCCAGCGCGGCCATCACTCGAAAGTGCTCGCGCACTTTTTGGGCATCAAACTGCCGCCAGAGCTTCGGGGCCCAGCCTGTATGGGGATCGTAATAGTTCGTGCCGAAGGGAATGTAAGGGCGTCCGGAGTTGTTCTCCACAAAACCGCGTCCGTCGCGCGCAACCTCGACGAGCTCCATTTTGGGACGTTCCGCCGCGATACCCGCCATACAAATGAAGAAGGCTGCCGCAGACGCAAAGACGCACGATCTACCGTTCATTCCCCAATATCCCCCTTGCCTGCCGTCAGTACGCGCTCCAGAGATACAGTACCTGAGGTGTGCCCAGTTCGTACAACGTGTTCCTGTCCAGTTTCGGCAAGCTTGCGCTACGATAACTCAAGAAGTCCGTCAACGAGAAGGGCTTTCGATACTCCACGACCCCGGCCTCGTCAATCCCCGCCATGGATTTGACCATGCTAATCGCCTTATCGAGATAGCCAATCTCGTCGATAAGCTTGACCTCAAGTGCCTCCTGGGCTCCATAAATGCTGCCATCCGACAACTGCCTGACTTCTTCCGGACTGAGCGTTTCCTTTCTGCCTTCGGCCACAATCTCCACGAATCTCTCATAGGCAGGGGTGATAAGCTTGTCCCGCATATAATCAAGCTCCTCCGGCGCCGGTTCTCTGAACGAGCTGGGCCAATCCTTCTTCTGGCCCGACGTGATTGTGACCGGCAGCACGCCGAGCTTGTCCTCCAGCAACTCCTGGACGACAAGCCACCAGCTTATAACGCCGATCGACCCGGTCATCGCCGTCGGCTCAGCGACGATTTTGTCACACGCGACGGAGGCATAATACCCCCCCGAAGCGGCAACACCCTGCATAAATGCAACGACGGGTTTCTTCGCCTCCTCCCGGTACTTGCGGATCTCTTTGTAGATTTGGTCACTGGCCGAAATTGTCCCGCCCGGCGAGTTTACCCGGATAATGACACCTTTTACCCGCCTATCCTCCCTCGCCGCCTTCAATTGCCTGTGCACGTCGTTAGCCAGCTCGCCCTGAATGATCCCCTGCACCGTCACCATCGCGATTTTGTTCGTGCCCGAGCCTTCTCGGACGACCTCTTCAGACAACAGGCTTCGTTGCCCGGTCGCAAATACGGCGACGACCCCGATAAGCATCAGAAACATTGCGATATTCGCTATGACCGAGAGCACCAGCAGAATGCTCAGGAAAATCCTCCAACCGCTTGCTCTGGGTCTGGCCGGAGGCGGACTTGTACTAAAACCCGGGAGCGGCCCGGCCGGCTGCGGCGGCGGGCCCGATATATTATTGCCCTGATCGAAATCCATGATAGTCCCTTTCAAAACCTGTAGCCGCGATTATAAACCGCTGCCCACGGAACGTCAATTTGAAAAGCCTGCATCGCTCGCCCAGACCCCTATTTCACGGTCAGAGCGTCCAAACACCCCACGGCGCTCTTGATGTACTCAATACACTGTGGAAGATACTTGCATGTCCGGCCCTTCCATAGCCAGTCCAGAAGCCTTTTCAGTTGGGCCGGGTCCAACCTGCGCCAATCGCCAAAACGCATATCTTCGGGCAGACCGTGTTGCTCAGCTTTCTCGATCAGCACGGCGATGCCCGCCAGCGCGCCCAGGGCCATATTCTTCGGCTCGATGCCGTACTCGAGGGCAAGCTGCATCGTGCCGAATATCCGGCCGTCAATTTCGAGCTTTCGAACGATATCACGAGTCACACGGGCGACGGTATCACCCAAATAAGGATTTGTCATTCTCTCAAGCAAGTCTTCGGCGTAGGCTCGAAAACCAGCCTGCGTAAAAAGCTCGTCGCCGAGGCGAGAATACTTTTGCACGAGCGATGCTCCTGACTCCTGCAAGAAAGCATCGCGGCCGATTTGCATCACGCTGTCATCATCCCGCAAATCCGTCATGGAAGTGGCGCCCATCATGGCGCCGATGAAGCCGAGCACTGAATGGATGGCATTGTGGCCGTACAGTTTCGCCTCCTCAAAGGGCAGTAAGTCGTCCTTTTCTACAAATACTTCAATGCCAAGCCTGTAATCGGTAATCTGCGCCCGGCTGACCAGAATCCGGTTGAACTGCTCCACCAGAAAGGCCCGTTCGATGTCGGGAGTAACGGTCTTGAGTTTGAGCTTTGCTATTTCCACCGGATCGGTCACGACTCTGCTCATCTTGCCGATGACAGTGTTGAGAAACTGCACGTTCTTTTGTAGGGGAGCGCCGGCCTTGCGAAGAACGGCCTTTTGCAGTATTTCGGCCGCATGGTTGTTGTTCTCGGCCGCATAAATTATCGCGGCTCCGGTATGGCTGTTCTCTAAACCTTCGGCTATCAACACAGCGACACTGTCCGGCCCGCCAGCTTCATAGAAGCTCACAGACGGCAGGCACGTGGCTATCTCAGTGGCCTGCGACAAGACTTCGACGAGATTGCTGCGGTCTTTGGCGATAGTGGGATTCAACAACTCAACATTGTCAATCCGCAGCGATTCAATGCCGTCAGACCGGGCAACATTGACGTAATAGCTTCCCCCACTGCTTCTAACCGCGTCAACCAGGTCCGCATCGATTTCAGCGACGGCGAGCCTTGAGAAGTTTCCACTTTGAAATGCTTCCTTGGCAAAGAGCCCGCCCTGGATCGGCCCGAATCCAAAACCGGTGAACACGTGCTTTGGCATAGCTACTGGCCCGCGGCCTTGCGGAACTCGGCAATTTGTCCTTTGTCCGTCAAAACCGTCATCTCCAGGTCATACGTTCTGCTTTTTCCCGGGGCGATATGAATGAGCTTCTTCTGCTCTCTGGCTTTGGCCTGACCGATCGGCGGATTGGTGCCGGGCTCAAGGGCGGTTACATACTCACCCGGCCCCCAGTGCTGCCAGTTGCTCAGCCAGGGCAATTGCTTCCTGCTATATCTCAGAACGAGCGCGACGCCCAGCCGGCGATTGTGCAGTCCGGCGGTACATATCCCTTCCTTGTCGGCGGCCACGTCAATGAACGCGCAGCCTTCGCCGCCGCCTCTGTGGCTCTGGAGTGGCCGGGAGCACTTTTGATAATTGCGTTTTTCATTGAACACGGCGTTATCCATCTCCAGTCCGCGCGACGCCCAGCCGCCTCTGCACAGGATTTCAGTTCCCTCATCGACCAGGGGCCAGCCGTAATTGCAGTGATACAACATCATG
>DATKWR010000652.1:0-10037 GCA_035529475.1 Sedimentisphaerales bacterium
TTTTCAATCGGCGTTGGACTCTGCGGCAGGCTTGGGAGACCGCCGCATAGCTGACGCCGAAATGCGGTGCAATCTGCCCCAATCGAAAACGGCCCTCTCGCCACAGCAGATACATCAGTGCATCGCGTGAAGGGCGCTCGCGATGCCGGGTCGGCCGCAACAACTCGGCCAGCTCTTTCGTGCCGACTCCCAGCTTGTGGGCGTACTGCCCCAAACGCTCTGAGATGGACCCGTATGCCCCAAGAGCCCGTAACTGCGGTTTTTCCCTATCCTGTTGCCCCTTGAGACGCTGGCGCAGCTCCTCTACAACCGTCGGACTTCCCAGCACCAGTCCGTAGTACAGTTGCGACAAGAGGTTATCCTGCCGTTCGTCGTATCGGCGGACCGCCCCGCGAAAGCGTTGGGCGTCCATGTCGAACTGCTCGTACGCCCGCCGCTGGTCGAACCACGCCGGAGCGCCCCGGCCATACGCCAGCGCCCGATAGCTGCTCCACGGATAGTCCGCCAGCCGTTCCACGAGGCCGGCCCGAAGCGGATTGCGATGGATGTACAGCAGCAGACGGTACAGATAGGAGTCTTCGGCGATGACAAAACTCTTGAACCGGCCCTGGAACAGGTGGCCGCTGCGCTGGTGACGGACGTTGTGCCACGTGCTGTAGGACACGCCCAGCCACTGGATCGCCGCTGAGAGGTTCGCCTGGCGCGTGCGAACCAGCAGGTGGTAGTGGTTGCCCATCAGAACGTAGGCATAGACCGACAAGGAGAACCGCTGCGAGCATCGTCCCAGCCGCATCAGAAAGCCTTCGTGGTCGCGTGTATCCCGGAAGATCAGGCGCTGTTCATTGCCACGGTTGAGTACGTGGTAGAACGTGTCTTCCTGATCGATTCGCAATGGCCGTGCCATGCCGCTACGCTACCATGCCTCCGCCCAGCGTGTCAATTCAATAATTTATAATTCAAGATGTGACCCCATAGCTTGGAAGAGGGCAAGAAGGCGTTTCAGGAGTATCGGAACTCCATGAAACAGGTTCTTGACAGCATTCCGCAAGAGTGCCTGTGAGTTGGCTTTTCATCGCCCGCCGGAAAGACGGGGCCGATCAGCGTACGAGGAGACTGGCCAGTCGTGCACGAAGAGATTCCTGGATTCCTGCGCGATCTGCGTCTGTTTGGCTGAGCTTATTCATCTACAAGGCAGAAGAACGAGGCGAGGGAAAGCGATTCCGCATCGAATGGTACGGTCGTGCGTTTTTGCCTGCGCTCGTTCTCAGTCCAGCAGGGCCTCCATGGGCACCTCGGCGGCCTTTGGTTCTCTCCTGGGCTTCTCGATGGGTTGCGGCTCGGCTACTTTGCGATAGCCCAGAGCCTTTATGACCTCCAGGATTTCCGTCCACGTGGGGAAGGGCCTGGTGTTCTGTCGCTTGTATTCATCGATGGCCATGAGAAATTCAAATTGCTCATCGGACATCTGCCCTTCCTCAGCGGATTTACGATCGTCGCTCAGGCGTCTGCCCGGACCGCGTCTGCGGTCCAGCCCCAGACGCCTGTCCACAACATCCTGCCTTCGCTCTTGGGTGCGCCGGCGTTCCGGTAAAGATTCTTTTTCCATTTTAATACTCATCTTCCAAAAAGTCGGCGTCGAAATCGCTTTCGTCATCCTCGTCCATCGCGAAATCGTAAAAATCGTCGTAGGCATGTTGCGACTCGATAACGACGTGAGCCTCATCAAGGAATTCCTCGGAAACCATAACGGCAATTTCCCGAGCGGCAATCGCATGGTCATCGTGCTCGCTGATCGTGGCCGGGATATCGTTCGCCTCCAGCAGAGTCTTGTATTCATGGGCTTGATCCATGTCCTCCGCAAAAGCAACAACCACATACCCTTCGAGATGAGCGTGCGATTTCTGATTTTTCTTCGAACGCTTTGCCATTTTGTTCCTCCAACAATACTAATCGTGTTGCCAAACGTTTTTGTGCGTGTCGGTTTTTTGCCCTGCCCGTCCCGGCGTTCCGGGTCAGGCCTATGCACTTTTCTTCACCGAGGTACTCTCGTCAAATTCGGCCTCTTAAATTATTAAAATTTATGCACTTGTAGGAAAAAAACCCGTCCGTGGGCGTCGGCTCTCGCAACCGATCTTTTCTAACTATCGACTCTATCCATGCGAAAATTTACCACTTTAGCCTTTTTTTTTGTTGCAAATGCAGCGGGGTGCATATAATTACAGCGTTCAATGACGTGCCGGGCTTGAGGAACGGGTGCCGGCCTATTATTAATTTAACCTTGTCAATAGGGAGGTTCTTAGAATGGCAAAGAAAAGAGAGTCTTTGATTGTGGCCAGCAAAGTAAAAGCTTACATCAAGAGCAAGAAGATGATGACCTCGTCTGATTCGCTCGAGGCCTTGAGCGAGAAGGTCTATGGCATGCTCGATGCCGCCACGGCCCGGACCAAAGCTAATCGCCGCAGCACCGTCAAGGCACAGGATCTGTAGCCTGATGGAAGTTTCTTGGCTCTGACCTTTCGACCGGGGAGATTGAGCGTGCCAACAGTGTTGGCGGGTGTATCTCAGCGGTCATATCATAGTTAGAAGTGAGCCGTTCCGCTTTTTCCACAGCGGAGCGGCCTGTTTTGTTCGACCACCGACCTATAAAATGCGTCTATCAACGTCAAAATTAACGGTTTTTAAAAGATTCCTTCAACTTATTGCTGCTAAAATCCCGATTTATTAGTGTAGGTGTTGGAGTAAATACCGTGTTTTGAGCCAGCTTATGGTTAAGGGTGGCTGATTTCTTGCCGATGAAGGAGCTTGCCGGCAGTCTCCAATTTGGCTTAGCAACAGGATACGCTGTGACCGAAGTGATGACTATGTCGTGCAGGATTAGGGACAGAATCCTTCGTGATCGATTATTGAACTGAAAGTTATAGGACGCAATCGGTAGGCAATCGTATGAAAGTCTTCATGTTAGGCTGGGAGTTTCCGCCGTTTATCAGTGGGGGTTTGGGTACCGCCTGCTACGGCCTGACCCGAGCCATGGACCAACTTGGAATAGAAGTCCTCTTCGTCCTGCCCAAGATGGTCGAGAGTGAATACGCCACCCACGTCAAACTACTAACTCCCGGGTCGCGAAGAGCGGCTGCGTCCTTCAAGTTCAGCGAGCTGAAAAACGTGAAGTTTCATACGATCAGCTCAGCCCTTCAGCCCTATTCCACGCCGGAGACTTATCAGCGGCGAATCGAAGATATCCTCAGGAGGAAGCAGGAAGAGCGTGGCGGTGAGTTCAAGGCGGGCGACCCCTTCGTCTCGCGAGACTACAGTTGCGATATGTACACGGAGGTCCAGCGCTACGCTGCGATGGCTGCTGAGCTGGCTGAGAACCAGGATTTTGACGTGATTCACGCCCACGACTGGATGACCTACCCCGCCGGCATTGCGGTGGCGGCGGTCACTGGAAGGCCGCTGGTCGTACACGTGCATTCGACCGAGTTTGACCGCAGCGGCGAGCACGTGAACCAGACGATTTATGACATCGAGCGCGCGGGAATCCAGCGGGCAGACCGGGTCATCGCCGTGAGCCACTTCACGCGGAATATCATCATCAGCCACTACGGCGTCAGCGGCGAGAAAGTGGAAGTCGTTTATAACGGCGTCGAACGCAACGCAAATTGGAGTTCCATCAATACGGGCATCAGCAAGGACGAGAAAATCGTCCTGTTCCTGGGCCGGATTACCATGCAAAAAGGTCCGGAGTACTTTCTCCAGGCGGCGAAGAAGGTCCTGGAAGTGATGGATAACGTCAAATTCGTTATGGCCGGCTCCGGCGACCTGATGCACCGGTCCATCGAATTGGCCGCAGAGCTCGGCATAGGACATAAGGTGCTGTTCACCGGCTTCTTGCGAGGCGAAGACGTGCAAAAGATTTACAAGATGGCCGACCTATACGTCATGCCTTCGGTCTCTGAACCGTTTGGAATTGCCCCGTTGGAAGCGATGGACAACGATGTGCCCGTCCTTATCAGCAAGCAGAGCGGCGTATCGGAGGTCCTGGTCCACGCTTTGAAAGTTGATTTCTGGGACGTCAACGAGATTGCCAACAAGATAGTGGCCGTGCTGAAGTACCCCCCGTTGCAGATGACTCTGCGAAGCCACGGGAATTTTGAAGTCCGGAGGCTGAGGTGGCGAGACGCGGCCGCCAAGTGTGCGAAAGTTTACGAGGAAATGCTTGTTCCGGTCTAACAATTACGACAACACTAACCTGATAAGCTATTACATGGACGCGGGCGGTTGCCCCGCGGACACCTGTCACGAGACGTGAGATTATGCCTTCGGTATGTTTCTACTTTCAAGTGCATCAGCCCGTGCGATTGCGGCACTACACGGTATTCGACAGAAACGACGAGTACTTCGACGACCACAAGAACGGCTCGATATGCAGGAAGGTGGCCCACAAGTGCTATCTTCCCGCCAACCGCCTGCTTCTGGATATCATACGCCGGTTTAACGGCCGTTTCAAGATCGCCTACAGTGTCACCGGCGTGCTCCTGGAGCAGCTCGAGCGCTATGCGCCGGAAGTCATGAGCACCTTCGATGCTCTTGCCCAAACCGGTTGCGTGGAGTTTCTGGCCGAGACGTATTATCACAGCCTGAGCTTCCTGTACTCGCGGGAGGAGTTCGTCGAGCAGATCAACAAACACGTTGACGCCATCGACTATTTCTTCCATCAGAAACCGAGGGTATTCAGAAACACGGAATTGATATACAACAATGATCTGGCCGCCCTGATCGAGTCCATGAACAGCTTCGACGCGATCATTACCGAGGGGGCCGACCACATCCTGGGAGACAGAAGCCAGAATTTCGTCTATCAGCCGAAGGGCTGCAACAAGCTGAAACTCCTGCTGAAAAACTACTCTCTCAGTGATGATATCGCGTTCAGATTCTCCAACCGGACTTGGCCTCAATGGCCATTGACCGCCGATAAGTTCGCACGCTGGGTAAGCAACGTTAATGGCAATGGCACCGTCGTCAACCTGTTCATGGACTACGAGACGTTTGGCGAGCACCAGTGGGAGGATACCGGGATATTCGATTTCATGCGGCATCTGCCGGAGGAGATTCTGAAGCACCCGGACAACGGCTTCAAAACCCCGAGCGAAGTCGTGCAAGCGTACGGCAGCGCCGGCACGATCGACGTGCCGCACATCATAAGCTGGGCCGACACCGAGAGAGACCTCTCCGCCTGGCTTGGAAACGCCATGCAGTCCAACGCGATTCACGAACTCTACCGTCTCGAGAAAACAATCAAGAAAACGAACAATGAGAAAATCATTTCGGACTGGCGAAAATTGCAGGCATCCGACCATTTCTACTATATGTGCACGAAGTATTTTGCCGACGGCGACGTGCACAAGTATTTCAATCCGTACGATTCGCCGTACGATTCTTACATTAACTTCATGAATGTGCTGGATCACCTGCATAGCCGCTGTTCCGAACAAACAACTGGGGGCATAGAAGGTTCCGCACGAGGACCAGACTCATCGAGGTACTTATCCGGTGCGGCGTCGGTCAATAAACACCCAATCGACTTGCAGTTGGTAGATTAGCGGTCTTTTCCCTGGATAGCTGAAGCATTACTGGTTTTCGCGCCCGGGCAAATTCCATAACCAGACAACATGATGCAGGGAACCCTCACTATGGCTCTATTTTTGTCGCGGCGACGTCTTGGGGAGTGAAATCGTGCCGACACTGCAAGAAGCCGGCAACGTGCCAAGCCTATCTGTAGCAACGGCCGGGCAGGAGATAGAAAGCCTGCTGGCCAGGGAATGGCTGCTGACCAATGGGCGGGGCAGCTACGCTTCTTCAACGATTGCAGGCTGCAATACCAGGGGCTACCATGGACTTCTCATCGGCTCGCTGCAGCCGCCGGTCAATAGGATAATGGCTTTGGCCGGCTGCCTGGAGACGGTCACGTCTAAGGGAAAAACCTTCGAGCTTTCGACGTTTGAATTCGCCGACAAGTTCGCACCCGAAGGCTTCAGGCTACTGAAAAGATTCCGCCGGGACCTCGGGGCTCATTTTGACTACGAATTCGACGGGGCCGAGCTGACCAAATCCATATATCTCTTGCGCGATACCGATACGGTGGCCATTGTGTACGACTTTACCCTCGTACAGGGGCCGCTGGAGTTCATCTCCAGGCCGTTTGTCGGTCTGAGGGATTTCCACACGCTCCAAACGTCGCACAAGCCGTTACGTTCAAAATGGCTGGGGTCCGCATCGCGCGGCCTGCTCGTTCGTCACGATACCGCGAGCACCGGCAGCCTGCTTTTGCGCTGCCCTTCGGCGCATTTCGAGAAGGACCCGCAATGGTGGTTCAATTTTGTCTATCGCGTGGAGCGCGAAAGAGGCCAGAATTTCACGGAAGATCTATGGACTCCCGGCTCTTTCAAGTGCCGGATTGAGGCGCCCGCGAAAATCGTCCTGTGGGCCAGCCTGCATCCGGACGCCCCCGGCTCAGGGTACGACAAGCCCGTCCAGACCGATATTGACGCCGTCTGCCGGGATTTGCGCCAATACCAGGAAAACCTGCTCGATTCTCGATACCGGATACTGGATGCTCGGCCGGGTGGCAGCCTCAAAGCGGAAGGCTTTGGGGATGGTCAATATCGAGCATCGAGCATCGAGAATCAAGAATCGAGATTGCTATGTACGGCGGCGGACCAGTTCGTCGTGAAACGCCAAACCAACGGCGGGCACACAACCAGCATCCTGGCGGGCTATCCCTGGTTTGCAGACTGGGGCCGCGATGCCCTGATTGCGCTGCCTGGCTTGCTGCTGGTCACGGGCAGATTTGACGAGGCCAGGTCCGTTTTGACCACGTTTGCCGCCGCAGCCGACGAGGGCATGATTCCCAATCACTTTGACGACAATGGCGATACCGCCCACTTCAACAGCGTCGATGCGTCGCTCTGGTTCATCAATGCTGCTTTCCAGTATCTCCAAGCCACCGGCGATTCGGCGACCTTCACACAGGAGCTGCTGCCGACCATCCGCTGGATCATCGATTCTTACTCCAAAGGTACGCGGTTCGGCATACACGCCGACGCCGATGGGCTGATCGCCGCCGGCGATGAGAATACGCAACTTACATGGATGGACGCCAAGTGCGACGGCGTCGCCTTCACGCCCAGATATGGAAAGGCCGTCGAGGTCAACGCCCTGTGGTATAACGCCCTGATGCTCATGGAGACTTTGGAGCACGGTGGGGCAGAGCCCCACCCTACAATACCCAATGCGGCTAAAGTACGCAGCAGCTTCTGCGAGCTGTTCTGGAACGAGCGCAAGGGCCACCTCAACGACTGCATCCTGCCCGACGGCTCGGCTGACCAGAGCCTCAGACCAAACCAGATCTTCGCAGTGTCGCTGAGGTTCTCTCCGCTATCAGCCGAGCAGCAGGCCGCGGTGGTGGCGGCTGTACAGGACAAATTGCTGACTCCTTACGGATTGCGAACGCTCAGCCCTGATGCGCCCGGCTACATAGGCCGGTACACAGGGCCGCTCCGGCAGCGCGACGAGGCCTATCACCAGGGCACGGTCTGGCCCTACCTTATCGGGCCGTTCGTAGAGGCATATCTGAAGGTCAATGATTTCAGCCCCAGGAGCAGGAAACAGGCCGTCCAATTCATCGAGCCTTTGCTTGCCCACCTCACCGAAACCGGTTGCCTTGGCAGCATCTCGGAGATCTTCGATGGCGATCCACCTCACCAACCCAAAGGCTGCTTCGCCCAGGCATGGAGCGTCGCCGAGCTGATTAGAGCATGTCACTTGATATTGTATTATGAAACCGCGGATGGACGCAGATAAACGCGGATAAATAATCAATAGTCAATTGCTGTGGTTTTCCCACCAAAGTCGCGGATAGTCCTGCCCTTCGAGAATCCACCAGATATCTTCGGTGCCGTTGGCCGTCTCGCCGACGAAGTCCCACCCGGCTTCGAGGAACGTCCCGGCGGTCTGCATCTCGGCGGTGGTCTTGCCTGTGCCGGCTGCGCTTGTGGCTTGACCTGACGTCTGGGTATCCCAGAAGCAGTTCGTCACTGTACCCGAGTGCGCATAGTTGTAAGCCAGCAGTCCACCAACTTCGCTGACGCCAGAGACTATGCCGGTGCTGTAGCACTGGGTCATGTTCCCATGCCAATTCCCCCCTGCCAGTCCGCCCACACACGATTCACCACTGACCGAACCGGTGCTGTAGCACTGGGTTATAGACGATTTGTATTCGCTGCCGCCCACCAGCCCACCGATACATCCATCACCACTGATGACACCGCTGCTGCGGCTCGCAACAATTCTGCCGTTGTTGTACCCCACCAGCCCGCCGACCATCCAACCGCCACTAACGGCACCGGTGGCGAAGCACTGATTCACAGTGTCCCCGAGGTTACAGCCCACCAATCCGCCAACAGAGTCAGTGCCGCTGACCGTAGCTGCGCTGTGGCATTGAGTCATGCTGCCGCGATAATTGATCCCTGCGAGCCCGCCGATATCGCTACTCCCGCCGACCGTGCCGGTGCTGTAGCAGCCAGTCACAGCACCTTCGTTCCAACCCACCAACCCGCCGACATCATAGCCGGAACCAGTTATGTTGACGTCCGTTATCCCCACGTTCCTAACCTCGCCCCCAGGTCCCAATCCGCCAATCAGCCCACCACACTCGTAAGCCTCGACCGTCAGATGTGAGATAACATAGCCGTTGCCGTCAAAGAGGCCGGTGAAAGGTATCCCCCGAAAAGAAAGCACCTCTTCAAATCCAGCCAGATGGCCCGGGGCGATGATATTGAATGGCGGTCTGCCATCCTTGCCGTCAAAACCTGACATGTCAATATCCGCCATGAGCCTGTAGTGCTTGTCCCACTCGCACGCAAACAAGCCGATCAGGCTGAGATCATCCGGCGTATAGATCAGATAAGGGCTATCCTCTGTTCCTTCACCCGTCAAAAGGTCCGATAGTGTCGCTCCAAGTGCAATCGGCTCCCCGGGCATGTTCTGCCACCGTAGTTTCGGGTAGTCCCGCCCATCGTTAATTGTCCAGGTTCCCTCATTTCCGCACGTACCCCAGGTCAGGAACGTGCCGGCGTTTTGCATTTCGGCAGTGGTCAAGCCCATACCGCCATTGCTGGTGAGCTGGCCTGAGGTCTCCGCGTCCCAGAAACAGTCGGTGACAATCGCCCAAGAGTTGGCTAACATACCGTTCCTTCCTACTAACCCGCCGGCTGTGGATTTGACGCGGTAGTAGCTATTCGGAGAATAGCATCCGACTGAACCGATGCTATAGCAGTCGGCCAGCGTGCCAAAATTCTCGCCCACCAGCCCGCCGACACCCCCGTCGTAGCCATTGGTGGTTCGAGCGCCTTGTACCGCCGCAGTGCTGTAGCACTGGGTCACAATGCCCCCATTGTAGCCTGCCAGCCCGCCGATATAGCCCTTACCGCTGACGGAACCCGTGATATAGCATTGTGCCACAACAGAAGCGTGGTTGCTTGTCCCCACGAGGCCACCGATACTATCGCCTGAACCAGTTATGTTGACATCCGCTACTCCCAGGTTCTTGACCTCGCCTGCCGATCCCAATTCACCAAACAGGCCCAAGTACCTCGTACCCGTGATCGTTAGGCGCGAGATCGTGTGACCCTTGCCATCGAAGACGCCGGTGAACGCAGGCCCGATGAAGGGAGTGGCCTCGTACCAGGGGTGCACGTCGTTCGGGTCGGTGTCCGGCGCGATGGCGGCCTTGTCGAAGACCTTTCCGCCGGGGAGGTTGGGGTCGAGGTCGATGTCGGCGGTCAGGATGAAGTGCTTGTCGTAGTCTTCGGGCGTAGCGCCCAGCAGCATCAGGTCCTCGGCCGTAGCGATTTGGTATGGGTCCTTGGCCGTGCCGCTGCCGCCGCTGTATTTGCAGGGTGCGGTTTCCCATTGCCAGGCGCTCATACCTGCCTTCATGTCATAGACCGTTGAGAAGCCCTTTGAATCCAGGAAGTTGG
>DATKWR010000653.1:0-11767 GCA_035529475.1 Sedimentisphaerales bacterium
GCCATCATCGGCCGAAGCCTCTACGAAGGCACCCTAAACCTCGCTGACGCCATAAGAGCCGCAAGGCAATGAGACTGTACGACCACATCTATGTAAAAGCGCCGCCTTGTTCTGTATGGGAGGTGCTCTGCAACCCCAATCTCATGGAACTGTGGAATCCCAAATGCGTTCGTTGTCATGCGGGTAACGGCCCTTTCGGAGTCGGCTATTTATATGAAGCAACCTTTCGGCTGGGAAGAGGGCCGGAGCGGTTAGCCAATTGCATGATTGAAGAGTATCGATGTAATGAACTGCTAACAACAAAATATTCGGGGGCGGCCTTTAAAATGGGAGGGTATGTAAAAGAGACCTACCATTTGATCCCAAAACTCGAAGGAACATACTTGAAACAGAGTATTGATTTTGGTCACTCCAGCATACCCATAATCATACAGTTGATCATGGTGATAATACATACAGTGGGGTACTCCGTCGGCAAAGGGCCGTTGGACGGCATCAAAGAACTCGCAGAGAAAAAGGGGCAACGGTCGGAATTGGGGTGAAGCCCCAACATTCCCGCATGGGTGCTGCACCAAGGGGTTCTCAAACGTTCTATTCCGGCGGCTCAAATTTATAGCCGATCTCCCGGATGGTATGGATGTAGCTCGGGTTGTGGGGGTCGGGCTCTATTTTGTTTCGCAGAGTGGTAACGAAGCGGTCGATGGTGCGGGGTCCGACGTAACAATCGTAGCCCCAGACGGCGTTGAGTATCTCATCGCGGGTCAGCGCTCGGCCCGGCTTCTTGAGAAAAAGCTCCAAGAGTTTGAACTCTTTTGGTGAAAGCTTGATTTCTTCCGCCTCGCGCGTGAATTTCCTGGCCGGGATGTCCAGGCGATAGTCCCCAAACTCATAGACGTCCTGGTCGGTCTGTCGGCTTCGTCGCAAAAACGCCGCGGCGCGGGCCAGAAGCTCCTTGATGCTGAACGGCTTGGTGACATAATCATCCGCGCCGAGATTGAGCCCCAATATGATGTCCGATTCCTCCCCCTTGGCGGTCAGTATGATGATGGGCATATCGAGCTTTTCCTGGCGGATCAGCCTGCACACTTCGTAGCCGTTTATCTTCGGCAGCATAATATCGAGAATGATTAGATCGGGCTTTTTGTCCAGAGCGGCGTTCAGAGCTGTCTCACCATCGGCCGCGGTCAGCACGCGGTAGCCCTTAAACTCGAAGTTGTCCTTCAAACCCCGCAGCATGGCGGGGTCGTCTTCAACTATCAAGATCGTTTCCATAGGACTCGTCCGACAAGTCGGATTGTGGGTGGTCGAATTTATAGCCTATCTCTGTTACAGTGCGGATGAAGGCGGGATTCTTCGGGTCCGGCTCGATTTTGTCTCGCAGCTTAGCGACCGCCGCGTCAATATCCCGCAGAGTCACAAAATGCGAATAGCCCCATACAGCACCGCGTATCTCGTCGCAGGTCAGGGTGCATCCGGCCCGCCGCAGGAACAAGTGGAGCATCTTATATTCTCCCGGGCTGAGCTTCACATCCGCACCGCCGCGCGTGAACGTGCCGGCGACGGTATCCAGGCGGCAATCGCCGAACTCGTAAACATCCGGCTCCTCGGCGCCCCGGCGGCGCATGAATGCCTCGGCCCGCGCCAGCAGCTCTCTGATGCTGAACGGCTTGGTCACGTAGTCGTCGGCGCCAAGATTCAGACCGAGGATCACATCGGACTCCTGGTCCTTGGCCGTGAGCATGATAATCGGCATATCGTGTCCGTTCTTGCGGACCTGGCTGCATATTTCATAGCCGTTGATTTTCGGCAGCATGATATCGAGGATAATCAGGTCGGGGTTTTCGGACAGCGCCGCGTCCAGCCCCCGCTGCCCATCGCGGGCGGTCTTGACCCGGTAGCCCTTCAGCTCGAAGTTGTCCTCCAGACCCCGCAGCATGGCCGGGTTGTCTTCAACGATCAGCACGCTTTTCATTCTGTAACCGCTTCCTTTCCGCTCTTGCGTCTCCAGCCGGCAATTTAACGATGAAGGTACTGCCTTCACCGGGCTTGCTGTCCACGGCAATCGAGCCTTTGTGGGCATCGACGATGAATTTCGCGATGCTCAGGCCCAGGCCGCAGCCTTCGGTACGCCGGGCGAGACTGCGGTCCACCTGATAGAACCTCCTGAATATCTTCCTGGTCATGCGGCGCGATATTCCTTTGCCGTTATCGCGAACGCAAAAACAAACCGAGCCGTTTTCGCAAAAGACTTTCAACTCAATCTGTTTGTTATCATAAGAGTATTTGTACGCGTTGTCCAGCAGGTTGACCAGCACCGTGACCATCGCGTCGCGGTCCATCAGCACATCCGGCAGATTCTCAGAAATATTCACTTCAAAGCTGCATTGTCCCAAGCCGAATTTGGTCTTGACCGCCTCGGCAGCATCACGGGCAATGGCCGCGGGGCTTGTCTCGGCCATTGCGAAAGCCTGCTTGTTGCGTTCCATCCTCGAAAAGGTCAGGAAATTATCGATCAGACCGGTGAGCCGCTCATTTTCCTTCGAGACGAGCTGCAAATATTCGGTCACTTGCCGCTGATCCCGGTAGTTGCCCTCCAGGAGGGTATCGACCAGCACGCGCATGGATGCCAGCGGCGTCTTCAATTCGTGTGAGACGGTAGCGATGAAATCATTCTTCAGCTTGTTCGTCCTTATTTGCTTTCCGACCGCCTGCGCCGTCAGCAATCCGGCGGCCATCATCACGGCGATAGCCAGCAAGCCGGTCCAGATATATATGACCTTCTGCCTGTCGGCCGTCTTTTCAAAGATGTCAACATCCCGAAAATGGACTTCAACCTGCCAACCCGGGAAGAATTTCCCCAGCGGCGCCCTGATAAAGGCGGCCTGCTCCGGGTCCTTCAGACCCGAGGCGTACGTGCCGGAATGGTCCGTTATTTTGTAGGAAACACCCAGACCCTCAAGGTCATCTGCAACCGAATCGAAATCCAGGCCAAGCGACTCGGCCTTCTCGATCAGCACGTAGGTCTTGTCACCGAAGCTGTGGTACATGGCAAAGACCGCTTCGGGCAATTCCAGCCTGCGAAAGCTGCCCTCGGGCCAGGACTCGAATAGCGCGGTCAGCGCGGTCCGTTCGGACACGGCGGCACCGGCGCCGGCTTGCCTGGCTTGGTACGAATCCAACACCACGGATATCTGCTGTTTGAGCTGCTCCGCCCACTCCCATTCGACTTGTTCTATTCTGTCCAGGGTCAAACGCAACAATGACACCAGCTCGAGCGCATCACCTTCGGACCGGGTCTCTGATACCGAACCGGTGTCGTAGCCGGCCAGAAAAGCTGCCGTCAGCTCTTCGGCTGAAAGCAAGGCTGCGGCCCTTTGAATCTGCGATTTCAACTCTTGCGACCATTGACTCTTTTCTGCAATTTCGAGGGCTTTGCGCAGCAAGAAGATGCGCGTCTGCGACGGCATCGCAACAAAGCCCGACTCGCTTGCAGGCACGTAATCGATCGCCGAATCTATCAGGCGCTGCACGTCGGACCGACCCAAACTGCCTTCGGCCTGGGCATTCAACTCGGCAAGCAGCAGTCGCGCCTGCGCGATCAGAGACGCTGATGATGAGCTTATATTCTCAGGAATCTGTCCATAAGCCATCTGGCCGCACAGCGCGACGGCCTTCTCAATCTCTCCCATTTTTCTCAGGCTGCGGATTCGGCCCATCAGGGCGGAATAACGAACATTGTCAGCAGCGTCCGAATCTGCGATTCGTCCATACAATCCCGCTGCTGTGGCGAAATCCGCCTCGATGAATTCGGCACTCCATGCCGTGTTGAATTCCTCTGGAAGTGCGTCGGAATGTTCGCCGGCGGCCGTCACTGGGTAAAGAGGTTTTCCACGGCTGTCGCAAATGACGAGGGCATCACATACGGCCGGAGCGTCCGGCGTCCCGCCCCGGCCCGCAAGCAGGTCAAACATCTCGACGGGCTGATAGGTGGCGGCGTTTTGCCGAAGCGAATCTATGCGCGCCGACCAAAGATCGTCCACCCTTGTGCTGAATCTGTCCAGCCTTTGCTGATAGACGTCGGTCAGCTTCTGCCTGACGGCCAGCCCCACGTTCCTGACCCCCTGGCTCATGAACCAAAGCAGGCATACGGTGGGCAGTATCACCGCTATCGCCAGCAGCAATACCACCCACCGCAGTTGATTGTAACCAGCACTGACTGTGCCCCGGGTTCTCACGCGATTATTCTACCTCGTTTCGCTGCAAAGGGCTTTGATTGCCTTTTCACTGAACCCATAATTATAAATGCGAACGTCGTCGATCAGACCGTTCCAGCACCGTCCGGCCCTTTCCGAGTTTTCACCAATGTAAACCGGTTCATTGTTTGCATTGATCGCACCTGAAGCCGTCTGCGAAACATCGACGGCGCCATCAACATAGATGCACATCTTTTCACCATCATACACGCCGGCAACGTGGTGCCATTGTCCATCGTTTACGCTCTTTTGTCCATACAGACCTCCATAGGGGCTGTTATCTGGAACCTTCAAGGCGGTACAGGCAAATTCAAGAGAGTCCTTGTTCTGGTTTCGCTGCAATCTCCAGGCGCTGTCACCTTTTGCCACAATCGCCTGCCAATCTTTGTCGAATCGATTGACTTTGATCCACGCCGCAACGGTGACTTGGCCGGCAAAATCGAATTTCGACTCGTTACCGACCTTCACATAGTCGCCGTCACCATCGAACAGCAGCGCCCCTCCGGGTTTACCTGCGGAGGGCTGCCAAGTGGGATTGCCCTGCAATGTGCCCTCATTACCGTTGCCGGAATTATCCGCAGCGACTGAACCCGTGCTCTCGTCGAAAGTCCATTGGGCAACCAAGCCGGCCAGCTCGGCAGTCCCGAACACGCTCGGCGTCTGCCATGCGTTGTCTTCCTTGCCGCGCCAGGTAAGTTTGGTGTCGCGGTCCCCGCCGTCATCGTCATCATTGACGTGAACGTCCAGACCGATCTTCGTTCCAGGGGATGGCTTTGTTCCCAGCGCAGTCCACGGGAACTTGATTTCCACTCGATAGCCGACATCGGCGCGTCCAACGGCAAATTCGACTCCATCGGTCCGGCCACGCCGGGTTTCTCCCATGCGGGGGTTTGCCTCGGCCCATTCGAAGTAGTACTGGTAATCGTTGCTGCCATAGCCGGCCGACTTGCTGTTGTCGGCGTCAATAAACACTTCAACCGCGTCATCGAGATAGAATTCGTCCGAATCGTTCTTCAGCACATCGTCCATGACGTTGACCAAAACGTAGAGATTGTTTTCATCCCACATGGCCCTGTAGTAGGCCGTCAGATCGGCACGCTCCGGAAGTGGCGAGTATATCGCGTTTTCAATCTTGTACCTGGGGACCGGTGCCCAGATATCTTCTGCCATTCCGTCGATGACGGCAGGCTGAGTGGTCCTGGTGACAGTGGCGGGGATTCTCGCCATGTCTCTCTCGGCGCGAGCTTTGGCCTTGGCCTCGGAGACAGCCTGCGACAGTTGCATGATCGGGACATACACCTGGTCCACTGGCGGCAGTTGGCTTATCTCGGCCCGCACATTGAAGCTGTTGAGCTCCTCGTGGGTGCGCAACTGAATAGTGGTTTTATCGCAATTATTCGCCAATTGCGCGAGCAGGTCGCTTACGTTACCTTCGGGCTTGTCCAGACCCAAAAAAGTCTGGGCGCCGCCGGCCCGTATCGTTCCGCCGACGTTGACCAGCACCAGTTTGCTCGTTGCCGGCGACAGCTTGTTCACCGCCTCAGTCAAAGGTCCGGCATCAGCGGCGGACTTGCCGCCGAGCGCCGAAGCCGAGGCGTTGAGGACAGCCGGGTTCAACGACAGAATAGTTGCCTTGTTCGTCTGGTCGGTATAACAGTGCAGCGCCTGGCCGGTGACCAGGTCGATTCGGTATCGGCCGTCTGCTGCGGCCGGCTCGGCTCCCGACTGGGGCAGCGTCAGATTGGCGGCGGTCAATAAACCGGTCAGGATCTGGCGGGCCTGCTGTGGATTCGGGCTGGCCAATGAAAGTCCCAGAGACGCCACAATCGGAGGTATGCCCGGAAGGGCTTCTGTGGATGCGCTATCCACCGGCAGGGCGAACAAAGTGACCTGCTCAACGTTGGCAAATAGGTCACCGCCTATCTCAAGGCCCATTCCCTTCTTGATCTGTTCGCGCAGCATTTGAGCCTGAACGCTGTCGGCCCCGCCTAAACCGACGCTGAGCAGCGCGATCGCCTCGGACGGAATCGCCCTGAAGCCGTCTTTATTGAGCTTCGGAGTGCGAATCATATTGTACGCAAGACAATTGTGGCCGTCCTTGAAGCCGACATTTGCTTCGAGAGCGATACCATCTTCCTGAATAGACAAATAGGCAATCAGATCGTCCATATTCTTGAAGTCGCCGAAAACATTGGCGGCGAGGACTTCCTGCGGAATCTGGCCCCCTGGGAACACCTTCCCAAGACCTGCGAAAACTTCATCCACGTTCGCCCAGAGCGTCAGCGCGTTTTCCTGACGCTCCTTCCTGCTGACCTTGGCAAAGGACTTGTTGCTCGAAGCCAATGTCGGCTCGCGGGTAAGGCCTTTGTATTGCTTGACGCACCACTGAAGCTGACCCGCGGAATACGCCTTCGGACTGGCGAGTATCACCACCGTCTCGTCATACGCAGCGCCTCCGCCTTGAGGAAACGCGACACATTGCATCCCCGCCACCGCCTCAACCGGTTTGCCCACCATGACCAGCCCTGCCATGATCAGCCCTCGCAGCGCATCACTTTTTCCGGGAAACAGCACCACGATCATCGGCGGGTCATTGAGAGCTATGCCGGTGACACCGACTCCGACGCCGCGTATCTTCTTGAATTCGGCCATCATGCTCGGATTCAAGAAACCCGCCATGATATCTCCCGGGGACACGCCCCCCTGCGGCGAGCCGCCGCTGCGACCGATGGCGGCCAGAGGATTCTCAAAGGGCGTCCCCTTGAGCATCTTGAGAACCGTTTCGACCTGTTTGCCCGGGCTGCCAAGCTCCACGTAAATCAACGTGTCCGGCGGCATCAAGGCGGCCGGGTCCGCGTTGCCCAGCTCATCCAGAAGCAGCTTGACCTTGCTAACGATCTTGGTCTGGTCGCTGTAGTCGGCGACCAGCCTGGCGAAGACAATCTTGGCTTGCTGCTCTTGCTGCTTCTTGAGATAACACATCCCCTGCCGGTACATCGCCTGGGCAACGTCAGAGCGGCGTGCTGAACCTTCGTCGATGATCCGCTGGTAAATCGCGATGGCCGCATCGAGATTTCCGTCCACCTCCTCGGCGTACAGCCCTTCCTGCAGCAACCCGCTTGCCTGCCTGGCCGCGGCGACCACGATAAGCAGCGCCGCCGCCAGGACAAAGATGATTGCGATGCCTTTGAGCCTTGCCATAATCGTATCCCTTTCAAATTAAGGTAACAGAAAATCAGTTGCTTCGACAGGAGTAATTGTGCAGCTTTCGTGTTACCGTTTTGTTACCGTTTTGTACTTTTTTGAATAATTTTCCAATGCCGATTCGCTGCTCCAAAAAGCTTTTCCAATCGCCGTTTTTTCGGCTTGATTTTCCCGGTCACCCTATTTAGAATACCCGGTCAATAACATGATTTCTGACAGAGTGAAGGATATCAAGCTAAGAAATGACTGCAAAACTCCAAACGCGCAGCGTCGGATCGGCCTTGAGCACCGAGATCTATGTTTCAGCCACACCCGGCGAAGAAATGCCGCTCCAGGACCAGGCGCGCGAAATCTTCTCGGGCATCCACGACATCCTGCGTTCGAACAAGGCGTGTATTCTCCAGGAGCGGGTTTTCTCCGCCCCGTCCGCGGTGGAAACCCTCCGCACGGCGCGCTGCGGAATCTATGGCGACCTCGATGATGGCGTCGCTCCGACTTTCCTGGTGGCTTCAGAGGGATTGTCCGGGCCGATCGCCGGCGTGCAGGTCCACGCCGTCAGCAGCGGCGGCAGACCGCAGGTCGTCGATCTCGATGGAGTCCCGTGCGGGCGAATTCTTCGCGTTCCCGGCCGGGCTTATCTGGCCCTCTCGGGCGTCTCCGATCAGCAGCACGAGCAGCCCGCCGACCAGGCCCGGGCCATGATGCAAAAAGCCGAGGCGGCGCTGCGAAAGCTCGGCGCCGATTTTCTTTCGGTGCCGCGCACGTGGATGTGGCTGAAGGATATTCTTTCGTGGTACGATGATTTCAACCAGGTCAGAACCGGTTTCTTTAAGGAGTGGGGCCTCATCGGCGAGGGTAGCCGGCAGTCCATGCCCGCCAGCACCGGCATCGGGCTCGGCCCGGCGAACGGCGCCCACTGCGCGATGGATTTGATGGCCGTCCTCGAACCGACCGAGTGCACGCAGTACCTTCAAACGACCGGAAAGCAGCACTGTGCGTTCAAGTATGGCTCCGCTTTTTCAAGGGCCGCCCGCAGCATCATGCCGGCCGGGGAAACCGTCTTTGTCTCCGGGACGGCTTCCATCGACGCCGCCGGAGCAACCACGCACGTCGGCAACGCCGCGGGCCAGATCAATGCGACTATTGAGAACGTTCGCGCGGTCCTGAGCGAGATGCAGTGCACCGATGACGACGTGGTCCAGGTCATTGCTTACTGCAAGACGACCGAGATCGAGAACGTATTTAACGCGATCAAAGATAAGCTCGCCTGGCCCTGGATAACGGTCATCTGCGACATCTGCCGCCCCGACCTGCTCTTCGAAATCGAAGCCACCGCCATGCCAAAAAGCCAGAACTCGTAGGGTGGGCCTTGGCCCACCGATCCGACTTGTCGGACGAGTCCGAAATGGTGGGGCAGAGCCCCACCCTACTATTCCTTCGCCCCGTGCTTGCGCAGCAGTTCAGCGACCTCCGTCTTTGCCGATTTGGCTTCAATCGTCAAGGGCGTAGCCCTGGGACGACCATACATGTCGTTGCTGCCCAGGTCTTCGGCATACGACAAAGGGGTTCGTCCGTAATAGTTTTTTGCGTTCACAGCGGCCCCCCGGCTGATGAGCAGTTCAACCTCTGCCTTCCGGCCTTTATCCGCGGCAAGGTGCAAAGGCGTTTGGCCGGATGCTGTTTCAGCGTTCGGATTTGCACCTTTGTCGAGAAGCAATCTTGTCAAATCTACATTTCCTTCCGCGTAATGCAGAAGCGACCAGTCCCATCGGTCTTTTGCATTGACATCGGTGCCCTTGGCCAGAAGTTGTTCTACCAGCTTCCTCTGACCTGAGCGCACTGCTTGGTGCAGAAGCATCGAGTCGTCTGGCTATTTCTCGTTCACATTAGCGCCCTGGGTCGGAGCTAGCTCCGCGATCTCCGGTATGTCCATTTTCTCTGCGATGGATAGCCACATTTTGTCGCCGTCTCCGAGCTTGGCTCCATTGGATATCAGGAGCTGCGTTATCTCACTATCCCAGAGCGATTTGACTCGCGCGGCCATTAAATCGTCATTCTTGCCCTCCCTGTCCGCAAGCTCCAAAGACTGCATGACGCATCTTGCGAACCTCAGCCCGAGTACCGACATTCCCGTTTCATCCTCGACGCTTGCACGGGCGTTGACATCCGCTCCATTAGCAATAAGCAGTTTGACGGTTTCCGCATCATCCGAGCAGAAAACAGCGGCGTGCAGTGGGATCATACCATCGGTGGCTTGTACGTTCACATTGGCGCCGCGGGCCAGTAGTAGCTTTGCCGCTTCTTTCCGGCCTCCGGCGGCAGCGTAGAGCAGGGCCGTCCCGCCATCAGCTTCCTTCTCATTCACAGCTACACCTTCTTCGAGGAAGGTCTTGACTTTGGTCAGATCCCCCATATACGCCGCCAAATGAATGGTGGATGGCACTTTGCCTGTGGCGACGATGGTGTCTACAATTTCCCTCCGGCCCGCATTTGCACTCATCATCGCGGCGTGCAATGGTGTTCTTCCCGCATCATTTCTGAGAGTGACGTCTGCGCCACTATCAATGAGCAATCTGACAGTATCTTTGTCTGCCGAGGCCGCCGCAACATGGAGCGGTGTTGACCCGTTTTGGTTGCGGGCGTTCGGATTCGCTCCTTCTTGGATGAGCAGCCTGACCACCTCTGTGCGGCTGGCGACTGCTGCGTGTTCCAGCGGCGTTCTTTTCAGCTTGTCTCCTACGTTGACATCCGCGCCATGCTCGATAAGAAGTCTCACAACCTCTACGTGGCCGGTATTCGCCGCACGATGCAGGGCAGCCCTGCCCCTTTGGTCCTTGGCGTTGACATCGGCACCATTTGAAATGAGCGACCTGACCAGCTCAATATCACCATCAGCAGCAGCCTCGTGCAAAGATTTCACGGGTTTGTCCTCACGCTCACCAGTCGCTTCCATGGTCACGCCGGCAGTCAGGAGCGAAGCGGTGGAATCTTCCTCTGCTTTCTGCGTCCTCAGCGACACCTGCCATATGTCGGAGTCACTTGAACCACCAAGAGACCCAGCGCGCCGCGATGCGAAGTAAAGGGTAGAACCATCGGCGGAAATGTCGGGATTGGCCTCTATGTCTGGACCATTGACATTTGGCCCGAGGTCGACTGGCTCGCTCCAAGGGTCGCTTGTGCTTTTCCGCCTCGTCACCCAAATGTCGGATTTACCCGATCCTCCTGATCGATGGGAGTGGAAGTAGAGCGACAGACCATCGCCCGATATTGACGGTGATTCGTCGTAGGTAGGACTATTAACGGTTGGCCCGAGGTTCACCGGTGTGCCCCAGGGATCACTTTTCGTCTTCCTCGTTGTTACCCAGATGTCGGCCCCGCCCGAACCTCCGGGTCGTGATGATTCAGGGAATTCCCAGAGCCCAGAGAAGTAAAGCTCCAGGCCATCAGTGGAAATGCTTGGGGCGTGCTCGCGAGCTGCACTGTTGACCGTGGGGCCGAGATTCACCGGCTCGCCCCAAAGAGAACTCCTCGTTTGCCGTGTTGTCATCCAGAGATCCTGAAAACCGTACCCTCCCGACCGGTCCGAACTGAAGTAGAGCGATAGACCGTCGGCTGATATGCTTGGGGCGTGCTCGCCAGCCGGGCTGTTGACCGTTGGGCCAAGATTTACAGGCGTGCCCCAAGGGTCGGCCTTAGTCTTCCTCGTTGTCACCCAGATGTCGGCCTGACCAAGACCGCCGGGCCGAGGGGAGTTGAAGTAGAGCTCCAGCTCATCGGCAGAAACGCTGGGGTCATACTCGCGAGCCGAGCTGTTGACAGAGGGCCCGAGATTGACGGGGTCACCGAAGACTTGACCTGCCTCTGCACTTTCGGTCGTGGGGTGATCTTGCGCTCTGACCGTCAGGACCAGGGTCGTCGGGACGGCCAGCAGAGCCGTCAAGATGACAACCACCGCCATAGGCAAGCTGGGGTGTTTGTAGAATTTTCTTCCTGGTCTTAACATGGTTTTTATCCTTTCCTCGATATTTTTCACGGGACCGGCTATGGCCAGCGATGGGACCGGCCGGGTTGACTCATGCTCGGTAATCAATATGTTCACGATGGCGCTACTGTAGTCTTTCACTTTTGCGCCCAAGTGTGCAATGGTCATCTCGTCGCAGCATTTCTCCCGCTCGGCACGGATTCTCTTATTCGCCCACCAAACAAACGGATGGAACCAAAAGACGGCTTGAGCCGCGATCTGCAAGAGATTGACCGCCGCATCGAAACGCAGGATATGACTTAATTCATGCCCGAGGATGCCTCTGCGG
>DATKWR010000654.1:0-3577 GCA_035529475.1 Sedimentisphaerales bacterium
CATGCCGCACAGGATACTGCCACTGTTAATCGTAACCACACTGTTTGGCCCGTTTGGCGGGTGCAATCGCACGTGGTCTGGGAATCCGACGTGGAATTCACAGCAATCGGGTAATCCCGGCACGTTCACCATCGACGCCGATTTCCCCGGCGGCAACGTCGTCGTCGATCGCATCGACGGCGATACCATATTCCTTCGACCCGACCAGCGTGACTCCGCCACCTGGTGGTTCTACTGGTACTTTCGGGTCCGGGGTGCAGCGGGCCGGACCGTCAATTTCGAGTTTACCGGCACGAATCCCATCGGCACACAGGGACCCGCCTTCAGCACGGACGCCGGACGGACGTGGTCATGGCTCGGTCCCGAAGCGGTGCAGGATTCTTCCTTTAGCTTCACATTCGACAACGAGTCCGCGGAAGTGCGATTCTGTTTCTCAATCCCCTATCTCGAAGCGAACCTGCACGAGTTCCTTGTGAAACACGCCGGCAGCCCTTATCTTGCCGTCCGCGAGCTTTGCCGCACGCGCAGAGGCCGGTCCGTGGAACGCCTGCACATAGGCAAGATTGACGCCGACCCGAAATACCGCGTCCTGCTGACTGCGCGGCATCATTGTTGTGAGATGATTGCATCCCACAGCCTCGAAGGCCTGCTGGACGCGGTCCTGGCCGACACGGATCTGGGCCATTGGTTTCAAAACAATGTTGAAGTGCTCGCCATACCTTTTGTCGATAAGGACGGCGTCGAGGAGGGCGACCAGGGCAAGAACCGCAAGCCGCACGACCACAACCGGGATTACCAGGGCGACAGCATCTATCCCACGATTCAGGCGATACGCCGGTTCGTTCCGCAATGGTCCAAAGGAAAGCTCACGGCGGCTATCGATCTGCACTGCCCTCACATCAGAGGCAAATATAACGAAGTCATTTACATCGTGGGTTCTTCCGACGCCGGTATCTGGCGGCAGCAGCAGGAATTCGCCGGCGTCCTGGAGTCCGTCCGCGAAGGGCCCCTACCCTATTCGGCTTCGAGCAGTCTGCCCTTCGGCACCGCCTGGAACACCGCCGCCAATTACGGAAGCCACAAGTCATGCAGCCGCTGGGCGCAAGAGCAACCTGGTTGCGGTCTGGCGACCACCATCGAGATTCCCTACGCGAACGTGGACACAACGGTAGTGACGGCGGACAAGGCCCGCGCCTTTGGCCGTGACGTGGCCCGGGCGCTGCGGCAATATCTTGAGAACGGCAACCGTCAGACAGTGTCGCGCACGACGAACGGCTCCCGGTAGTTTCGCGAGAGCAGCATGTTCGCCTCTTCGCCCATCGGGCCGACGAATCTCTCCTTGTCGGTGTCCATTGTCAGCATGGCCCCGAGGGTCAGCGATTTGCGGTCCAGATTGAGCCGATTGGCGGCAAGATGCTCGTTCAGCCGCGCGAATGACTCGCAAAGCTCCGCTTCGCCTCGAATCACGTCGAGGATTTCGCCGTTGGATTTGTGCCGGCCCACCCGATATGAGATGTTGGCCAGGTGCACCAGACCGCAGGAGAGATGCCCTTCCATCGCGTCGGTCCGAAGCTCGCTCGTCTTGCGGCTGCGAACGACGTCGATGAAATTCTGCTTGCAGCCGGGCTGCTCTCGCGTGAATTTTTTGATGAGCGTACCCTGATTGTCGAACGCCGAGCCATCTGCGACGTAGCCGCCTTCGCATAGCACGACAAATCCCGTTTGTACGCCCCGGAACTCATCCATGTTGCGCCGCCCGTTCTTGCCCCAGTCGGATTCTCGCAGCGAGGCATCCTTCGGCAGGCCGCGAACCTCGAAGATAATCGGCGCCGGCTCGTAGTCCAGCAGCGTGATCATGGTGTTCGGGGTTTGGCCGTCGTCGTCATAACCCAGACGCTCGCCAATGCTGATCACGCGCTTGGGCAGCGCACTCTGCCGCAAGGCCCAGCGGCATCCGTCCATCGCGTGAATGCCCATGTTCCCGAGGTCACCGTCTCCGGTGTCCCAGTCCCAGTGCCAGTCGTAGTGGAGCTGCTCGCGCATGAGGGGCTTCTTGGGGGCCGGGCCGCACCACAGATCGTAATCGCAGGACGGCGGGATGGGCTGCGGGCCGCTGACCTTACCGATGCTCGTCCGCGACCTGTAGTTGATCCCATAGATGCACTTGATCTTCCCCAGGTTGCCGGCCCGGGCGTATTCGAGTGACTCGGCAATCGCGCCGCTTTCGCGAGGGCCATGCACCGCCTGAACGACGCGCTTGTACTTACGCATCGCCTCGACCATCTTGCGACCCTCGAAGATATTGTGCGAGGAAGGCTTTTGAACGAATACGTCTTTTCCCGCCTGGCAGGCCATGATCGTCATCAGCGAATGCCAATGATTAGGCGTGGTGATCGAGACGGCGTCGATGTCCTTATCGTCCAGAATCTCACGAAAATCCCTGCACGCCTTGACCTTCTCGCTTCGCTTGCTGAACTCGTTCACCTCGTAGTCCAGGTGCTTTTGGTCGCAATCGCACAAAGCCGCCACGCGGACGCCCTGGATCTTGCGGAAGTCCCGGATATCGCCCCGCCCCTTGCCGCCGATCTTGACGAATGAACCGATTCCGATCACGCCGATGCGAATATCATCGTTCGCCCCCAACACTCGCCCGGGTGTCAGAGATGCCGCCGCACCGACCGCTATCGAAGCCTTCAGAAATTCTCTGCGTTTCATCGCTCTTGTCCTTTCGCATGATATTGATGAGTTCTGCAAAATTGAAATCAGGCATACTATAGCAAATCTCAAGTCAGACATCCATAGTAGATTGTGCGTGTCGCAGGTTCGTGTTATACTGCCGGCCATCAGGCTTGGTCCGTTTGTAGTGTGCCCGTAAGGGCATTTCGGAATTAACGCCTTACGGCGTCACTACGAACACAGAAAACGAGGTGCTGACTCTGAAAGGTGTCCATCCATGAAAAATCTGATTATCGCTGCGTTGCTTCTGAATGTGTTTGTTGCGGGTCCGCTTGTGTTTGGCCAACAGTTTCCGACGGTCTCCGAAGGCCAAAGGATTGAGATGCTCAAACACCCTGACAACAGCCCGGTCCGAATGGTGCTCGATACCGATACGGCCAATGAGATTGACGATCAATTTGCTGTGGTCTATGCGTTGATCTCGCCCGAGCTGGACGTGCAGGCGGTTTATGCGGCACCCTTCACGAACAACAGATCCACCGGGCCGGCCGACGGCATGGAAAAAAGCTATGAAGAAATCCTGCGAATCCTCAGCAGGCTTGAGAAATCCCCCGATGGGTTTGCCTTCAAGGGCAGCTCTCGCTACCTGAGCGATCTGAAGAATCCCGAAAAAAGCCCCGCTGCATTGGATTTGGTGGAGAGGGCCAGAAAAAGCAGCCCCGAAGACCCGCTTTACGTCGCCGCGGTCGGAGCCATCACTAATGTCGCCAACGCGATTCTGATCGATCCATCCATCATTCGAAACATCGTGGTTGTGTGGCTGGGCGGCAACGGTCATAACTGGCCTCACCAGAAGGAATTCAACTTCCGCCAGGACCTGAACGCTTCGAGAGTTATCTTC
>DATKWR010000655.1:0-2849 GCA_035529475.1 Sedimentisphaerales bacterium
TCAGGTCCAATCACACTAAAGCCCAGGTCAGTGCCGTCCAGCTCGCCGAGATTCCTGCCTATTTCGATATCTTTCTCGCTCAAGCTGGCTACGTCGTAATTGAGCTGTCTGAGGGCCTGGGCGATGATCGTGTACTTAATAAGGTCCTGCTCGCCGTCGCTCCTGACGAACGAGCCTGTGTCCACAACCAGGCGTTCCTCTTTGGGCACGGTGCTCAGCACGGCTCTGCGTCTCTCAAAGCCACCAAGCTGTCCGCCGGAACAGCCGCACGGCTTCAGCGCGCCAAGTGTGCCGCCGGTGAAAAAGATCGTCAGCGACCCGCCTCGCATACCTTCTCGCTGGTACGTTTGATGCCTCCTGCGCTCGGGCCGGACGCACGAAATCCCTATCGCCAGCACCACCAGCAACAGGACGCCGACGAGCTTGCCCTTCAATCCGGGCGGGATTCTCAAGCGCCCCTTATGGCGTCGGAAGGCTGGGTTTTTTCTTTGCAAAATAGCCATTGCAGGTAACGGACAGTTTCGCGCCGCCTTTCAGATTCAAGTTGAACGTCTCGGAGAACCTTATCTTCTCGCCGGCGGCCGGCGGCGTTATTTCCACCTTGAGCACGTAACCGTTTGAGATTTTTTGCTGTTCCAAGAGTTTCACGCCGACCAGGCCGCTCTTTGAGGCCAGCGACTCAATCTCGAAGTCTTTCCTATAGTTGTTGAGCACCTTGATTTCCCTGACCGTCGGCGTTTCCGGCTGAGCGTCGAAAATGATAATCAACGGCGGGGAAACCGTGTATTGCGGCAGCACGTCGAAGAGTATCGAAACGCTGTTGCCTTCAGGGTGAGTCAGCTCGATATTGACGCGGCCCTTGAGGTTCTTTTGCAGTTTCTCCTGATCGACCTTGGGCTGCAAAACGAACTTCGTCGCTTCGACCGAAGGATCAAAATCAGCCGTGATGCAGTCGGCGGTTGAATTGAATCCGGTGATCGAAAACGGCCGGTCATCGAGACTTCTGAGAGTAATTTCCGGGCAGCCGCCATTTTCCTCGTCGAGGAAGAGTTTCAAACGCGACGGCTCGCCGAGTACGCGCTGCACGACTGTCGCCGTTATGGTGACCGAGATATCAGGATTCACCGGGTCGTTACTGTGCACGACCAGCTGCCTTGTGAATTTGCTGGGCAAGGGGCCTGATTTCCACTGCACTTGCAGCGTGCCGCTCTCGCCGGGGGCATACTCCATTGTGTCCAGCTTCGTTACGACGCCACAGCATCTATCGACTTTTGAGATTTTCAGCAAAGCGTCCCCGGTATTTGTGAACTTGATGTCATTCGTATTGTCTTTGTTCGGTCCCACTTCCCCGAAATCGCAGACCATGCTCTCAAACGCGATCTTGGGCGCAGGTTCGCCGGGCTTGGGCGCCGTGCCGACCTTTGGGGGCTTCTTTCCATCCTTTGTTGTCGTGACCGCAGGTTCTCCCGGCGATTTAGCCGGCCCCTGGCAGCCGGCCTGCAACAGCAACATGCCGCCGGCCAGCAGAAGGACGAAAGTACAGTATTGTCGCTTCATGTTTCTATCTCCAAAGCAAACTTCGATTCTGCAAAGCTCTTTTTGTTATAAGATTCGGCCGAAAAACGACCTGTAGTTTAGTGGAAAAATCGCCCGCGGGCAAGGAATTTCCCGCCGAAACCCGCGTCGAGGGAGAACCGAATATGGATACTCAGGATGGATTTTCCCGGAAATGTCAATTCCGAGCCTGAAACTTGCTTTACCGCTTCTTGTTCGCGCCGGCCGACTCGATCTGAGTTGCGGGGTTGTGCTTTCAAGCGACCGCAGCCGTCCGCCTTCAGCCGGCAGATTATCCGCGAATCAATAAGAGACGGACAAAGCAACGTCCGAAAATTGCGACCGCGTCCGGCCCGGAGGCATGCTGAAAGGTTCTCTCTCAAAGGCTCGTTCTCTTGCTCGACCGCGGGTCGCCGGTGATTTCCGGCCCGTTGCAGAGCTTGCCGCTGGTGGCCAGATCTCTGAAATCGGCCATCGGGTCGTAGAACTTCCTGCCCGGATCGACCGTGTTGACCATCAGGCCGGGCCGATTCGCCGGCAGTTGGCGGGCGATCACGCCGTCCGGCTGAATGAAGCACGATGGATAAGGCGAGTAATACCCGCTCGAATTGGCCATGCTCACCCAGAAATGATTCGTCGCCGCGTGGCACTGCATCGTCTGGCGCATGATTTGCGTGTGCACGCTGGGCCCCTTCTGGCGGGCGTTATAGAAGGATTGAAAAATGCACTGGACCTTTTGCTTGTACAATTCGCGATAGAGCTCGGGAAACCGCAGATCGAAGCATATCAGCAGCGAGCATTTCACGCCGTTGAGGGTGAAGTTGACAAACCGGTTGCCCGGCGCGAGCCGGCGCAGGTCGCCCGGCGTGCAGAACCGCTTGTCGTACCGGTCAACGATCTTGCCTTCGGGATTGATCAGGTAGAGGCTGTTGTGGGGCTTGTTCGGCTCGGTCAGCCTGTGCGTGCTGCCCAGAACGACCCAGAGGCCGAGCTTGGCCGTAAGTGCCATGACCTTCTCGGTCTCGGCGGCAAGCAGGTCCCAGTCGTACCCCTCGAAATTGGGAAAATCCGTGCCGACATAGCCGCTCAGCGCGCATTCGGAAAAATGCACGATGTCCGCTCTGGCCTTGCGTGCCTTGTGCAGAAATTCGCAGATCGCCCGCGAATTTCGCGCGATAGAACGCCCCACAGCAAACTGACACGTCGCAACCTTCAACACACCACCCGCCATTACGCCTTCATTCACCATAATATCCCTACAGACCGGTGCTTTGTCACAGATTCAGATGAAAGAT
>DATKWR010000656.1:0-2128 GCA_035529475.1 Sedimentisphaerales bacterium
CTCAGGCAACAATTACCTCCCCGATTTCCTTCGCTGATTGACCACTCTGGCAATCTGTGCAATAATAGGAATTGATGCGGCGTTCAAATGTCTTCGGATCAAGCAGGAAAGGAACGTAGATACATGCCGACCAGAACTGCCAGCACTGTTCAGAATATGTTCGCAGAAGTGCCTGCGACGTATGAGCTGGTCAACCACGTGTTGACGCTGGGACTGGATGTCCTCTGGCGCAGGCGCGCGGCGCGGACGGCAGCTAAGGCCGGCGGCACCGACTGGGCGGATATGTGCACCGGGACCGGTGAGATGGCCATCTATCTGAGCCGGCTGGCGCCGAAAGGAACGAAGATTTTTGCGATTGACTTTTCCAGCCCCATGATGGAAAAAGCGAGCAAGAAGCCGCAGGCCGCGGGCATCACCTTCGTGGAAGCGGATATCAAGGCGCTGCCTTTCGACGATGGCAGCTTTGACCTGATCACGATGTCGTTCGCCACGCGGAACATCAACCTGAGCAGAGAGGTTCTCGTTCGCAGCTTTGCCGAGTACTACCGTGTCTTGAAGCCGGGCGGGCGTTTCGTGAATCTGGAGACGAGCCGGCCGCCCTTTGCGCTCATTCGCAAGTGTTTCGACTTATACGTGAAGCTCTTTGTCAAGCAGATCGGAAGCCGGATCTCTGGTGCAAAAACAGCATACGGATATCTGGCTGGGACGATCCCCCGTTTCTACGGCGCCGCGGAGCTGGCCCAGATTATGCGCGAGGCTGGTTTTGACGAGGTCAGCTTCAAGCGGCTGATGTTCGGAGCCGCGGCGATTCATCAGGCCATCAAGCGGCGAAATCATGGAAATTAGAATTCTCCTTTTGCATAAGGAATCGGAGCATGAACGAACGAGAATGGTACTACGTTAAGGATGGACAGCAATCTGGTCCCGTCTCGCAAACAAGGCTCATCGAGCTTCTTCAGGAAAAGACGCTCGGCCCCGCGACACTGGTTTGGACGGCGGAGATGGAGAATTGGCGTGAAGCATCAACAATAGACTTTTCCGCCCCGGCGGTGTCATCGGCTTTGCCGCCGGGATCGGCGGTCGCGTCGCAGCCTTTTCGCACCGAACGCCCGGTGCCGGTGACGGTCTTCGGCATCCTGAACATCGTGTTCGGCGGCATGGGCCTGCTCTGCATGCCTATGGGGCTGATCGGGATCTTTGCCATGCCCAATGTCATGAATGCCGCCGTCGCAGTCAAGGCATGGATGCTCGTCTCTTCGGCCGTCGGGTTCGTATGCACCATACTGTTGATCACCGTTGGCATCGGCCTGCTTTATCTAAAAGCCTGGGCTCGAACGGGGGCTGTGGTCTATGGATGGTTTGCGATTATCTGGGGCATCGTCGGCATGGTCGCTAGCCTCGGCCTGATCGCATCGGGAGGGTATGGACACTCGCACAGCGCTTTGCCCGGCGCGATTGGAGGCATTTTCGGCGGTTTGGTCGGGCTGATCTATCCTGTCCTGCTGATCGTTTTCATGCGAAGGCCCGACGTCAGGAATGCCTGTACGAGATAGGGCTGAGATGATGCAGGACTACACTATCCAGCAGCCTTTGTACGTCTCCGCCAGATCATTGCGGAACCTCTGGCAGGAGTACCGCATCTATGCCGACCGGATCGAGTTGAGGTCCTTCTGTGGCCGAAAGATCATCCGCGCCGCTGACATTCTGAACGTCGAAGTCCGGCCGCGCGCGGTTATCGGGGATATCTTTCGCGGCAAGGGGTTCAAAGAGAGCCTCGCGCTGAAGCTGGACCTGGCCGACCTCTATCGCCACGTCGCGATCCACCGCAGCTCCGGCTGGCTCAAGTACATCCGCATCACGCCCGACGACCCGGACACCTTCGTCAAAATCTGCAAATCAATCATCGGCAAGGCCGACCAATGAACGGACCTGACATAGGACAAGTCGAGCAGCGCCTTGTAGCCGTCATCAGCAAGGAACGCCAGAAAGCCATTCGCCAGACTCTGCTCATTGTGCTCTGCACGCCGGCGTTTGTAGCTCTGGCCAGCCTGATGGCGTTATTCGTGTTGGTCTATTTCCTGCGGTTCGCCGATTCCGACATAGACGCCAGAGGGATTTACACGGGGAT
>DATKWR010000657.1:0-3306 GCA_035529475.1 Sedimentisphaerales bacterium
CGAGATAGACCGGATCGAACCGATGGACGGTGAGAAGTTCAAGGGCTGGATCGTGCAGAGCGAAAGGAGCAAGACCTCCGCGAATATGTGGCTGCGTGCGATCAAGCGGATCCTGAACTGGGCGGCCGCCGAGAAGGGCTATATCGATGCGAATCCACTGGCCGGCACGAAGCAGATGCGGATCACGCGCAATCCGGTCAAGTTTTACGAGGACGATCAGGTCCTGCGGATGATCCGTTTCGCCCCGACGCTGCGCTGGAAGGCGATCATATTGTGCGGATGGACAACGGGCCTTCGTCGCGGCGCCCTGCTGAATCTGACGCAGGACAACCTTCGCGGCGGCTACGTCCACGTCGAGGCGAAGCGCCGCAGCGAGCGGACGTGGTCCTGGGAGCCGAAGACCAAAGAGATCCGGCAGGTCCCCCTGGTCGATAAGCTCGCCGAATGGATCGACCGGCTCGGGTGTTACTACCCGTTCCTGCCGCACCGGCGGTATTTTCACATACTGGGCCTGCAGGAGCGAGGCGTCCTGACGCCCCGCCGGCGGAAATGTCCGGAAGAGAATTTTCGCAGGTCGTTTGTTGCGATCCAGCGCAAGGCCTTCGGCCGGCAGATCGGTGATTTCCACATGCTGAGAAAGACGTATGTGACGAATATCAGCAGTTTGCCGGAACAGGCCTTAATGTCTTTGAGCGGTCATAAGGACCGCCGAACGTTGACTTATTACACGGGTGTAAGGCAGTCAATGATGGACGATGCTCGAAAAATCGTGTCTGATCGAGTAAAAAACGGGCATCTGCTTGAATCAGACACCCGTCAACGGCGGGCATTATAGCCCGCGATCCTTGAAAGTCATGTGGGCGGTACTGGATTTGAACCAGTGACCTCCTGCGTGTCGAGCAGGTGTCGCGAAAACGCCGTAATAAGTCATCCAAATTAACGAGTCACGAGTCACGAACACGCTTTCAAGGATCGCCCGGGGCGGCCGGCACCTCCTCCGCCGGTCGCCCTGGCACTTTTGAAACAAGCCAACACGAAGCCGGGGATCCGCAGAACTCTTCCCTCTCCTCCTCAATAATCCCCGGCTGTTATTATCAGCTATTCATCACCCTCCTCCGAAGCCGCCGCGGCTCTCAGACTCCCGGCGGCTTTTAACCGACAATGGTCCAGCCGGCGGTGACCACAATAACACCGGCAGTAGTTTTCTCCATAATTGAAGGCCGGGCGTCTTGTCACTCCTCCGCGCCCGGCCGGCATCATACAGTTCACATCCCCCTCCTAAGCGTGCGGCGGCGGAGATAGGCACCGGATGCCTGCGCCGCTGTACGAAAGCAATCGCCGACCATTTTGTCGACTGCAACAAAATGGTCGGTGCTGACACAATAAAAACCCCTTAACGATGGCGGCGCCCGGTACACTAACGGCCGCGACGATCTTTGCGGAAAAGAAGTATTGAGTACCGAAGTGGTCAGCGACCCGGAAGGCCGGGATACGAGTCGAGCAATAATCAATAATCAATAATAAATAACCAATCCAAAGATCGCGGCGTAGAGCAATATGGCAGCTCGCCTGGCCCATAACCAGGAGGTTGGGGGTTCGAGTCCCTCCGCCGCTATTATCGTGGCGACGACCATCAGGAAATCTCAAAAGCAAGTGCAGGCCACCGGAGGGCCGACCGGGGGGCGTCGCCACGATAATTATGCGGCCGGCGATGGAAGTAAACTGCCGGGTCTGTGAACGCCAAACGCCGACCAGGCACACGACGTCACGCCGGCTCGTAGCCGGCGCCGGCCGACCTTTAACACGAGCGAGACAGGATGACAGGATAAAAGCGGATCAGGAGAATGACTATGTCAGAATTAAAGGCCAAGATATTTGGTCTCGCTGAACGTATTGTGCAGGAATCGCATGGCGCAATACGGCTGGCGCATCACGAAGAGGATGGCACGGAGAAAGTAAATAAGGAAGCCGCTCATTTCCTCAAAGTACATGACCAGCGTCTCGGCAGGGATTTGGAATTATACGCTTTGATGGCCGAGCTAACGGGCGTAGGCGTCATGCTGACACACCTGCTCAGTGAGATAGTCTATAGGTTACGAGAGCACCGCAGTGCATATCTAGCCAGCTCTGAGTATTTGCGCCATTGGGGGCTGGAGGTCTTCAAACAGGATCAATACAACCAATGGAATGAGCTGTTTGAAACCAGCGAAGCAGGCCAACAGCCAATAGTAAATAGTAAATCGTAAATCATAAATCGAAATATGGGCCCGCACCAGGCTTAGTTCGCGGAGAGCGCTGCGACACGGAGGTCGCGGCGTAATCTTGCAGCGGGAAAGGGACATTATGAAAGCTCTCTCAGTACACCAGCCGTTTGCCAGCCTGATCGCGAATGGCGAAAAGACAATCGAAACGCGGAAGTGGCCTACCAGCTATCGCGGGGACCTGCTGATCGTATCCACGCAGCGCGTGTATCAGCCGAATCCCGATCTGCCGCTCGGCAAAGCCCTGTGCGTGGTCATGTTATATGACTGTGTACCCAGTACATTCGATCACGCAGAAGCGGCGTGTTGCCGTATTTACGACGGCGCATGGTCGTGGTTGCTCGAAGACATCCGCCCGATCGAGCCGTTCCCGGTGCGAGGGCGCCAGAGGATTTACGAAGTCGAACTGCCGGAGGGCGTGACATGCGAATCATTATAGCAGTTGCGGTCGCAGCGATCGCGTTTTTTGAATTATGCCTGACCGGCCGGGCGGACTGCGCCTGGCGGCTGGCGAGGAAAGACCAACGAAGGGAGTCAATATATTATGGCAAAACGAGGCAGACCGCGGACAGGCGAGCAGTTGCCGCTGATTGACGTCGGGCCGGCGAATCAGGATGAGATACTGGCCCATGCCGAGAAACACGAAGCGGCGATGAAGCAGCGGATGAAGTACGGGAAGATCGAGGTAGAGGAGAAGCAAAAGGTTTTAGAGCTGATTCATCAGGCACATCTGAGCAAGCTCGAAGACGGTAAGATTAAGGCGAGGTGCGGCGAGTTCGTAGTCACGGTCACGCCGCGAGACGAACTGGTCCGGATCGAACGCCCGAGCGAGAAAAAGGAAAAAGCGGCCGAAGCATCGCCGGAAGAAAAACCCAGTCAGGGCGAGCCGACGCCGAAAGAAAAGAAACGCAAGAAACGCACCGTCAAGTCGATGCAGAAGACCGTCGCCGAGAGCGAGTAGTCAATAGTAAATAGTCAATCAGAAGGGAATCGAACCATGAAAAGGATGTCACTCACATTGGTTATGCTGGCGATGGTCGCCGGC
>DATKWR010000658.1:0-6430 GCA_035529475.1 Sedimentisphaerales bacterium
CGAGACTTTCCTGCCCGCCATAACCGGCGCCGGCTTCGGCGCCGCCTGCGAGCTGCAAAAGCACGGCTTCTTCCCCGCCGGCGGCGGCAAAATCGCTTTGCACATTCACCCCTGGAAGGGCGGCGCAGACCGGGCGATCAATCTTTGCGAGCCGGGCGAGCAAAGGCAAATCGACGCGCGAATATACACAGCCAGACTCCCCGAGCGCATCGCGCAGCGTCAGGAGAGGCTGCTGCGCCAGTGCGGATTGAATATTGAGAATATCGAGCATATCGAAGTGACCGACTCAGACGGTCCCGGCAACTGCGTGATGCTCAGGCTATGCGGCCGGCGCACGACGGTTTTTACCGCCTTCGGACAGAAAGGCAAACCCTCGGAGAAAGTGGTGGGGGAGGTGGCGGGTTTGGCCAAAGATTTTTTGGAGAGCGGGGCAGCCGTCGATCGCTTCTTAGCCGACCAGCTTGCGCTCTACATGGCCATCTCAAAGGCGGGCTCCTACACAACCAACGAGCTTTCGACCCACCTGACGACGAACATCGAAACCATAAAGAATTTCCTGCCCGTCGATTTCACCATCGAGCCACAGGGCATGCTCTACCGGATTTCTTGCACGCCTGCATCGGCGCAGAACAACAGCGGGCCAACATGATTGACGATTTTCGACTTGACCCGGATTTTCCAAATGGTCCGCGACAAACCACCGGCTTCTTGACATATTTGCCCCAAATTCGTTGGCGTTTTTTGCCGGAACACTCGCTAATTCTCGTAGAAAATTGTTGATACTGAGCTGAGATTTCTGTATTATAGGACTTGTAGTAAACAGGAGTGTCTCAACGAGATGCCCGGAAGCTGCAAATAGCATTGTAGTATTGGGAAGGAGGTACCGTATGTGGACAAAAGCGAATATGGCAAAGATGACTCTGTGCGCGTGTGCGTTAGCGTTTGTATTGTCCGGAACGCTTAGAGCCGACAGCATCGTCATTAAGCCGGTTTCTGTCACGGGCAGTATCGCCGGCGATGCCAACTCGAACGTGAACTATCTTCTGAATGATAATCCGGGGTTCGCCGACGCATCTCTCCAAAGGCCCGCCGGTACCCCGGCTACCCTGGAAACGGGGGACTCGCTCGCCGATGCCTTGGCTACGGTCGCGGCGCGCAGCAGTTCAGCTCAGGCCGAGAGTTGGACAAGGTCAACCAGTCAGGGCCATCCCGTATTTGTATTTGATCTGACGGGCGTTGGGGATACGAGCATCAATGCGATTATCCTGTGGCAATACGGCAATAACGGTGGCACCGGCCCCGCGAATGGCGGTAACGCTACTCGTGAGTTTCAATTGATATTTCACACGGAGATCGAGGGTAGTACATTCGACTTTGGCACGGAAACGGTTGAGTTCTCCGGCGTGATGGCCCCCATTTACGGCGACACCGCTGCGGATAATGTGGCACAACTCTTCGACTTCGGCGAACGGATCAGCGCCCGTTACGTGGCGTTGCGGATTGCCAGCAACTACTTGCCTCCCGCAGACCCCCAAATCACCGCGGGTGGTGACCGCTACGGACTCGGTGAGGTTCGCTTTGCCGCCCCGGCGGAAGTTGCGGCTCTACCCCAGCCGGCCAACACGGCCACGGATGTATCTCCTGATGCGATCCTTAGCTGGGAACCAGGAGAGGACGCCGAGAAGCACGATGTGTACTTCGGCACGGTTTTCGCCGATGTCCACGACGCGAGCCGAACCGATCCGCGGGGCGTATTGGTCAGTCAGGCCCAGGTCGCTGCAACATACGATCCTCCCGGTCGCCTCGATTTAGGACAGACGTATTATTGGCGGATCGACGAAGTCAGTGCCCCGCCTGCCTCCAAAATCTCTAAGGGCGTTGTGTGGAGCTTCACGGTCGAGCCCGTTGCCTATCCGATCGACGCCAATAGTATCGCCGCCACCGCTTCGAGCTCGAACAGCGCGGGGGAGGGACCGGAGAATACCATCAACGGCTCTGGGCTGAACGCCAGTGACCTGCACTCGGCGGCAAATACGGATATGTGGCTCAGCAGCGTCACCGGTTCTCAGCCGACCTGGATTCAGTATGAGTTCGACCGGGTTTATAAGCTGCATCAGATGTGGATATGGAACTACAATACCTCGGTTGAGCCTGTGATTGGTTTCGGGCTCAAACAAGCCATCATTGAGTATTCGACGGACGGAGTAAACTGGACCACCTTGGGCACGACTCATGAGTTCACTCGCGGTCCCGGTGTGGCCGGCTACGCCCCCAACACCACCATTGATCTTGGTGGTGTGGCGGCGAAGTATGTCAAGATCACAGCCAACAGCAACTGGGGAGGCATCCTGAAGCAATATGGTCTCAGCGAGGTCCGCTTCTTCTCCATACCCGTCAGCGCCAGAGAACCCAATCCAGTTTCCGGCGCCACGGATGTGAGCGTGGATGCAACGCTGAACTGGCGAGCGGGCCGAGAGGCAGCCAAGCACAATGTCTACTTGAGCACGGACCAGCAGGCCGTGATAGATGGTACGGCTCCTGCTGCAACTGTGACCTCACCCAGTTATACCTCCTCCCTGGATTTGGCCAGCACATATTACTGGCGCGTCGATGAAGTCAACGAGGCCGAAACACCTACAACCTGGCCAAGCAATGTCTGGAGCTTCTCGACGCAGGAGTATTTTGTGGTCGATGACTTCGAGTCGTACAATGACATTGCGACCGGGGAAGAAGGCAGCAATCTGGTCTATGAGACCTGGATGGACGGCTTTGGGACCACGACGAACGGCTCGACCATCGGTTATACAGAGGCATTCCAACCCTCAATGGAGACATCGACTGTTTATGACGGCAAACAATCCGTGCCGCTCTTCTATAATAACACGTCGGCGAGTGTCTCGGAGGTCACGGTAAATGTGGCGAACCTCCAAACGGGCAAGGATTGGTCCGGGCACGGCATTAAAGGCCTGACGCTGCGCTTCTTCGGCGATCCAAACAATGTCCCACAGCAGATGTACGTGAAGGTCAACGGAGCCAAGGTAATCTACGATGGGGACGCCCAGAACCTCAAGCAGACAGCGTGGCAGATGTGGTATATCGACCTGGCCTCACTCGGCATGAGTTTGAGCAACGTCACTACGCTGACCATTGGTTTGGAGCGGATTGGCGGTGCCGGCGGCCAGGGGACGATCTTGCTGGACGGGATCCGACTGTATTCGTATGACCGTCAGTTGATCACGCCGGCCACACCCGATACCACTAATCTGGTCGGGCTGTGGGAGTTTGATGAAGGTACCGGAACGACCGCTGCTGATTCCAGCGGCAACAGCCATCAAGGCACGCTCGAAGGCAGTCCACAGTGGGTCGCTGGGTATGTCCGCGGCGCATTGCAGTTTAACGGTTCACCCGACAGGGTGGTAGTGCCCTACAGTGCTCAACTCAATCCCGACGGTGCCTTCACAGTGAGTGTGTGGGCCAATGTGGCGCCGGGCAGCAGCGGCTTCAGATCTCCAATCACCTCCCGCGATGACAGCCCCCAAAGAGGCTACATCCTCTACGCCGGCAACAATGGCAATTGGCAGTTCTGGATCGGCACCGGCAGCGCTTGGGTCCAGGCAGCAGGTGCGCCCGTTCAAGCCGGCGAGTGGGCCCACGTGACGGGAGTCTATGAGAATGGCGAGGTCCGGTTGTATGTCAATGGAACGCAGGCAGGCCGGGGCAGCGGCACGATCAGCTTGAACACCCAGCAGTACCTGGCGATTGGCGCCGGTGCGACCAATTCGCCTCAGGGCAACTACTTTTTCGTTGGCATGATCGACGACGTACGTGTTTACAGCCGTGTTCTCTCGGATGCGGAGGTTGCCGGCCTTGCGGGCTTAACCCAGCCGTTTGACAAGCCGTTTTGATATCGTGTTGACAGGATGGCTTCATGTGCCACCCGCGTCAGAGCGCGGGCGGGACTTGTTTCAATTCGGGGCTTATACCGATTGATTTGGTATGTCCAGTCGACATGACAAAGCGTGAGCTTGAAGCCCTCGCCGACCCCGGATAGGCGCTCCCATCGTATTCCGACCGCACCCGGCCGGACTTTTCTATTGGCCGGAATTCGCCCATCGGATATCATTTGCACTAATGTCTTGCGAGCCGGCATTTGACGTATCTGCCTGCAAACAAACATCGACGCTATTTTCAGGAGGCATAGGCCGCAATGCAACATGTCAGCACAAGAAACGCCGCGATGAGGGTGCTTCTGTATCTGTACGTCATCGTTCTTGCCTTCTCGGCGGTCACGATACAGGCGAACGAACCCGGTAGTGAATACTCATTCGTGTATCTCGGCGACCTGCACTTCGACAAGGAATCTCATCACGATTTCGACTGGGTGCGGGCCAACATGCCGGCGGACATCAGGCAAATCGAAGACTACGTCAGGATTACGCGGGACCATACGCCCGGCCTGTTCAAACGGCTTGCGACCTGCATCGAATCCAGCGATGGGCGCATACAGATGATCATTCAGGGCGGAGACCTCACGGAAGGGCTGTGCGGCAGTCGGCAGCTCCAGGAGCAGCAATTCAGAGATGTCATAGCATGTATTCGCGAAAATATACCTCAAACGCCGTTCATCGCCGGCAAGGGCAATCACGACATCACCGGCCCAGGGGCCAGGGAGGCCTTTGACGCGGTGATGCTGCCCTGGTTGTCGAAGCAGTGCGGCAAGCAGATAGAGTCGGCCTCGTTTTATTTCGCGAAAGGCCCTGATCTGTTCGTGTTCTTCGACGCCTATCACAACAACAATCTCGACTGGCTGCAAAAAACGCTCAGCGAGAACAAGCATCGCTATGCGTTCGTCATCATGCACCCTCCCGCGGTCCCATACAACGCCAGGTCCACGTGGCACGTTTTCTCGAAAGCCAAAGACAAAGCCGTTCGTGAGAGGTTTCTGGACATACTCGGTGCAAACAATATTATCCTTCTGACCGCCCACCTGCACAAGTGCAGTGTTCTCGAACGAAAGACGCCGGCAGGCTCTTTTGTCCAGTTCAGCGTCAACAGCGTCATCAGCTCGTCGCAGATCGAGGTGCGCGATGCACTGGAAGGCGTCGAGAACTACGGCGGCTCGCTTGTTAATCTCGAACCTGAATTCCAGCCCGACACCAAACAGGACCGGATGAAACTGTTGGAAGATGAAAAGCCTTACATCGCTCGCTTTGAGTATGCGGATTTCCCCGGCTACGCTATCATTGATGTGTCGGGCAGGGGGGTCGATGCCGCCATCTACAAGGGCGATTCGGATGCGGCATGGAAGAAGGTATCGCTCACTACAGCAGTCAAGAGTCAACAGACTGTCGCAAAAGACAATTTGTCATTCTGAGCGCAGCGAAGAATCTCTTATTTCCGACGCCCAGACCCTTCGCTTTGCTCAGGGTGACAGTTTTGAGACAGCTACAAAATGAAGGAGCCTAATCATGATAGAACAACGAAGCATGAATCGACGCACGTTCATCGGTATGCTCGCGGCCGGCGCGGGGGTGGGCTATTGGGGTGCCGGTGCTTGCGCCGGCTCGAACGCCAAGCGGCAAAACAAGCCGAACATCGTCGTCATATTGCCCGACGACTTAGGCTGGGCCGATATAGGCTATCACGGCTCGGATATTCAAACGCCGAATCTCGACAAGCTGGTCACGCAGAGCGTTCGCTTCGAGCGGCAATACGTGATGCCCACGTGCACGCCCACGCGCGTGGGCCTGATGACGGGCCGCTACCCGAGCCGCTATGGCGTGCTCGCCCCCGCTTACGGCAAGATATTCGACGATGACACCGTCACGCTGGCCCAGGCGCTGCGCAACTGCGGCTACAGAACCGCCATCACCGGCAAATGGCACATGGGATCGCCTCCTGAATACACGCCCCTCAAGTACGGTTTCGACTCCTCCTACGGGTATTTCGACGGGCAGATCGACCCTTACACGCACTACTACAAGAACGGCAAGCCTTCGTGGCACCGCAACGACCAATTCCTCGACGAAGAAGGGCACGCCACCGATTTGATCACCGACGAGGCCGTTCGCATCATTGAATCGGACCACGACAAACCGTTCTTCCTGTATGTCACCTACAGCGTGCCTCATACCCCGCTCGACGAGCCGCAGGAGTGGACCTCGAAATACGAGGGGCGGATCAAGGATGCCTCTCGACGGCTGTTCGCCGCAAGCGTCACGCACATGGACCACGGGATCGGGCGGATTGTCGATGCGCTCGACCGCAAGGGCCTTCAGCAGAACACCCTGGTCGTTTTCATCAGCGACAACGGGGGCCAGCAAAAATGGAGCAGCGAGACGGAATACAAGGGCCGCTATGCGGACAAGCCCCACACGGTGCTCGGCAATAACAAGCCCCTGCGCGGCTGGAAGGGCGAGCTCTATGAAGG
>DATKWR010000659.1:0-3471 GCA_035529475.1 Sedimentisphaerales bacterium
ACGCAGAGCCCGGGGTCCAGAAATAAGAACATCATGAAGAAGAACCTGCGGCGCCGCCGTGTCACTGCTCGGCAGTTCCGCGCTCCACGCCACCGACACCGAGAGCACGCCGTTCCCCGGCGGGCGCTACGTCCACCGGCATGTTTCGGAGCCGCGCGAGATCGACATGCACATCGTGCTGATCGACCTGAACCGACCGGGCGTGAAGATCATCACCACCGGGGCCAATGGCGACCGGCCGGGCGAGACCGACCTGGAAACGACGCGGGCGTTCGTGAAGCGCAGCCAGGCACATATCGGCATCAACAGCGGGTTCTTCGATCGGCTACCCGGGGTGGCGGAACTCTGTTCGCTGGCCGTATCCGACGGCGTGAAAGTCTCCGACTGGGGAACGTGGATCAAGGACGCCGTCAACATTGGCGCCGACAACACGGTCACGTTCGTCACCCGCGCCCAGGATGACACCACCGGATACATGACCACGCCGAAGGTGGAGCTATACAACGCCATGGCCGGCAATGCCCGCCTGCTCCGGGACGGCATCGTCCTGCCGGGCAAAGGTGGCGACACCACCTACCCGCAGACCGCCGTTTGGCACACGGCCGACCACCGCCTGATCCTCTTCGTCTCCGACGGCCGCCAGCCAGGCTTCAGCACGGTGCAGACCTTCCGGCGAAAGCAGTGCGGCGAAGGGGTGCAACCCCCGCCTTGCCGGCCTTGATCCGAAAGCGGCGTACGAGATCACCAACCTCGACGTGGAAGGCATCACGAAGGCGTCGGGCGCCGAATTGATGGAAAATGGCCTGACGGTGGAGATCGAGGATAAGCCCGGCGCCGATATCGGAGAACACTTCAGCGATGCGATGCAAACCGGCGTAACGCAAATCAGCCGCATAAATCTGGAAGCGGTTTTCAGGATAAGCAGCGTAGAGCCGGTCGCCGACCGGTGCTTCTACCGTTCGTCTGCCAGATCAACAACTATCACCCCTGCGCTTCGAGGCGGCAGCGTGACTGAAACAGATGTATTGTCGACGGAAGCTTCTTCCACTCGCAGATTTGCCCAGACGTTCGTGGCAGTCTGCTCAGCCTGCGTGTGAAAGTGAAGACAATGAAATATGGCCCGGGTCGGAGGAGTTTGGAACTCTTTAAGCTGTGCAGTCAACTTATAAGGCTTCTGAAAGTCAGTATTGATCGCATGAATAAATATGTTGTCGCGGCTGCGTGTGGCAACTATATCGACTACTGCGGCATCTTTGCGTAGTTGATCCGCCCGGAAATGAATCGATGCTTGCCATAGAGGCGGTTGTGCCTTATAGTAAACAGGAAGCCTGCGGTCGCCATGGTGATGGTTGTACAGCGTCACCACTTCGGCCGTCGGCATGATAAACGGGGCCTGTTTTTGTGTTGGATCGACGCGGATACCAGTGATGCCCCACGATTGTCCGATGAGCATTGACTGTGTGGCGAGGGCAAAGACGTCGCCCTCACGGATCATTGCGTTAAGCATAATGGCGGCGCCCAGTCCGCAAGCTCCGTATCCCGGCCAGAGTTCATCTCGACGCGGCAGTGACCACCATGCATTCAAATTCCACTCGGTGAACGCCAGTTTGTAGTCCAGCCGCCGGGAGTGGTCGATTGCACGGTCGTGCCACTGGGCAAGTCCGTCTTCGTTGGTTTCCGTGCTATGCACCAGCGTGTCCCACACCTGCTGAGGCGTCACGCTCTCGATGAGTACATCTTCCCCATTGGTGTCGATCAGTCTTTCGATGCTCATTGGGTAATATCGGTGCAGCGCATAGAGGTTGATTCCGGCCTGGCGCCGCTCCAGTTCAGCCGTCACCTCAAGCGGATGTGCGTCGACGATCAGCTTGATATCAGGCTGAACCCGCCGCAATGCTGCGATGAAAGTCTCAGTTATGTCAGCCCATTCTGTAATCCAGTCTTCGCCGTGCTTGTCCTGCATAAGCTGTGTCCAAAACCAACTTTCGTTGCCGATCTGTACGTAATCCACCTGGTAAGGATCGGGGTGCCCGTTGGTGGCTCGTAATGCAGGCCAGTTACTCAGCGATTCTGGAACGGTGGCTTGTGTGCCGGTGCAATAGGCGAGTAAAGCGGCGGCATGTTCGGCTGCCTTATCGGGAGTTTTGCTGGTCAGCATGCCGTCGCGCAGATTGATCACGAGGATCGTTTGCCAGTTCAGGTCAGCAGCCAGTCGGAAGAACTCATCATATCCGAAGGCATTGGTGATGGCCTGGCCACTATGTCCGCGGCTTATCGGGCGGCGTTCGTCTACGTTATGAGCGGAGCTTACCATATCCCGCCAATCAAGGTAATCCACATCAGTGCCGCCGGGAAAACGTACGAGAAGGATATCCATCTTCCGCAGGAGGGCTTCTACACGTTGATCAATGCTCCCGGAGTCGGGCAACATTGCCGCCTCCGGCCCTGTTTCACCATGCCAACTCGGCCGCTCCAGAAACTGACCGAAAAGCAGGTTGCTCACCGGATGGACCGATTCGTTGACAACGGCAACGCGAACGTTGTCGGCCATAACGTACTCCTTCGGATGTGTTGACACATCATGCCGGCAGCTCGCAGTGCACAGAACCAGAAGCAACGATGAGCAAGCTGCAAGAATATTGTGTCTGAAGATTGCAGAATTTTCCATAACCCGGCCCCCACGTTTTCTTGAGTTCCAAATATTTACGTACTACCCACTGAAATTATGCCACTTTCAATCACATTTTACAAATCTTACGAATAAAATCCAGTGGTGTCGGCGTGCATTTCAACCAGACTGGGCTCGACGCCCACGCGCAGCGATGGTTCGACGCATTGAAGAAACAGTTCGGGTGGAAATCCGAGGAAGCCAACAAGCGGGATGCAGGCGACGGCAGGTAGCCGCGCCTGATCCGTAACGTTCTGCCAGAGAAGAGGTGAAAGGCTAACCACAGGCTATCTTGAGAGACTGCAGGAGGAATGTCGTTATCCGTACCTGTCACCAGCGGAGCTGGCTGCTCGTCTGGCGCAAGGCCATTCTCTACCTCCCGATCGGATCATTGGAATGGCACAATGAACATCTGCCCCTGAGGATAATAGGGACAGTCACCTATGGATGGGGATACCAGGGACCAATGGCATTGACTTAAGAGAAGAAGGGCGGGCACGGAAACCCGCCCCTACACGACAATGGCATTGACTTAAGCTGTCGAGGCGTTGTCCGCCCCGTTTCGAACCAACGGCGACCCAGATGCCGTAGGGGCAGGTTTCAAACCTGCCCTCCCGATCTGGTCGTTGTTTTGAACATAGGGCGGGTTTGAGACCCGCCCCTACCTTGCAATGGCATTGACTTAAGCATTCATATGCAGAACAGCTTTTCACCTCTGATGCACCAAAGGTGCATCGTATGATAGCCTATGGCTAGCGAACGCCCGAAGGGCGGAGCGTAGCCATAGGTAGCGTGTAGAAGAA
>DATKWR010000660.1:0-5303 GCA_035529475.1 Sedimentisphaerales bacterium
TGACAATTACTCGTTTTGACGATTCGTACAATGGTAAACGGTTCTCGGTCGTCTCTCGTGGTGCAGTGACATATGATTTCACCTCTGGCACGCCAACCCTTCTGGGCAGTCCTGTGAACATCGTAACAGCAGCGGGTGATGTGACCCACTGGATCACAGAAGCAGTAACGACAACGGCCAGGAGACATCAGCTTGTAAAGGTTGTAAGGGCTAGTGGTGTAAACTTATTCGGATCAGCAACGAACAATCTATCAATAAATTCATCAGGAATAGTAACAGCCATAGGCAACGCACGATGGGAACGCGAGAAGTCGTTTACCTCTGTGTCTCTTGCTCCTGGAAGCACTGGACCAGATCAGGTTATCGTAGGAAACTATATCGGGGAATCCTACGATATTGGCGATGACTCGGTGCTGACATTTGAAGTGCCCGAAGATTGGGACGAGTCAACGGCATGGACAGTGAAAATATATTACGCGATCAATGAGGCATACGTTACGGCGAGCGGGGAAGTACAGTGGCGTATTCGCTGGTCTGCATGTCCATTCGATACGGCAGAAACGATCGCAGCACCTACTCATACAGGGACTTGCGACTTCGGAGATGACAATATCCCTACTGCCGCGTACACACCAACAACTGTAAGCAGCACGATTGCAGCGGCATCATTGGCGCATGGTGACATAGTTGGATTCACCGTTGATAGAATCGCCCTTGACGGTGGCACGAATCCAACAGCAGACCCGGTATTGCTGCGTATTGAACTTCATTATATTGCGGATGTTTTGGGAGAAGCACTATGAAACGCAGAGGCTTAATGGTCTCGATACTCAGCCTCCTGACATTCGGGACGCTCTTCGCCGAAATCGAAGAACCCCCCAAGTGTCAAGTGTGTGAGCTTGAGATCAAGAAAGGTGATACCCTGGCACCTGTCCAAGGAGAAAAAGGAATATATTTTATCCACTTTAAATGTGCATTGAAAAAGCACCTTAGAACCCTAAAAGATTGAGGAAACTATGGCTAAAGAGCTGGCGGTTAAAAGTGGAGTTATCTTGATTGTGATTGCCGTTGCAACGGCTTTGAGCAATTACGGATTAGGCCAAATGGGCAAGGGGCAGGATATTGGAATACTTAAAACCTGCGTCGAGAACAATACGGCCAATATCCAAAGACTCGATGAGGAAGGCACGCGCCAACTCAAAAGCGCCATGCAGAGGATGGCTGTACTGGAAACGATGCTCGGAAATATCAAAGAGGACATCACGGATAACCGTACAGACCTCAAGGAAATCAAGCAAATCCTAATGAACCCGGTGAGATAATGAGTGACGAACTAAACAACATTGGCTTTGACGGCGAGGCGCAGTTTGCTATTGCCTACCTCGATGGCGACCCGCTCTATGTGGCCGCCGAAACGATTGAGACGTGGGGATCGGGCAGTCGAACCATTTCCGATTACTTCATCGCAATGACGTGGATGATCGGAAACAACGTGTGGGGCGACATGCCCTCTGGTGCGCCAAGCGGGACGTACAAGATCGTCTACTACTACCGTGCTGGGGCCGCGCCCGCCTTGGGCGACCTGGCGAATGTGGCGGGATACCAGACTCTCAACTGGAATATCGCGATTGACCAGACCGCCTCGGCTGCGTCCCACCTGTACGACCAACTTCAGGGCATCAGGACGCAATGGCGTCAGTTCACCGGCCTTTCGGAAGCGGGCGATATCTCCGATACGGTGCTGAATATCCGAATCAACGACCATTACGTCAACCAGTTCTCGAAGGAAGTCAGAACCGACAACTTCCAGGCCGACTACACAATTGACACCACGGCGGTCGATACTGGCTCCTACTCACTACCGTCGAACATTATTGACGTTCGGGGCCCGGTGTGGGTTGACAGGCGGGAGATTGAGCTTTGCCGGGACCAGGAACGGTTCTGGGCACGATACGGGATCGGTGCGGATCAGGACTACATCACACCCCCAACCCTGGCAATTGGGACCAGCAGCGCGGCGGCGGTCAAGAACTCGGCCTTCAGCTACCAGATCGGCCAATACACCTACTCGAAGGCAGCGGCAGAAACGGCCCTGGCGGGCGATACAATCCCCGACGGCAAGTATGGGGCCTACCTCCTGTCCATCGACGAGGACGGCACGATAACGGTCACGGACGGGGCCACAAACGCCACTGGCTGGGATACGGCAGCGCAGGCGATCAATGATCTTCCAGGCACACCCGCTGACGAGGCCGTAATGGGGTACGTGGTCGTTTATACCTCCGGTGCGACCTTCATACCGGGCACGACCCTTTTGTCGGCAGCGACGGTCACAGACACGTATACAGACGGACGCCCTGACATGAGGGGAATGCCGGAAGCCTGCTTGGTGGTTGGCCGGACCCTGATCGTGCGACCGAAGCCAATGGACATCTACCGCATCACGTTCCCGATGTTGGTCAAGAGGCCCGACGAACTATCTGCGGACGACTCGACCGTCTTCAATGAGGAATGGGGTGCCGCAATCGCCATGGGCGACGCAATCGCCTATCTAGTCCTCCTGGGGGCCGACGAGAAGTCTGAACGGCTAATGGGCAGGCCCAACAAGCCGGGCACATACGAATACATCATGCGGTCCATCAAGGGCGAAAAGGTATCGCAGGAGCAGGCCAGAGTAGTCATGAGGAGTTGGTAATGTATCAAGGATTTCTAATCGCAGGATACAATACAGGTTTCCACACCACCAAAGCGCCCTGGATGGCCCCGCAAGATGCGTTCGTTACCCTAGAAAACGCTCGATGTCAGGACGGTATTCTCTCCAAACGGGCCGGGTCGGCACATATCGCACAGATGGTCCACGTCACGACACCAGCGGCCACGTCAATTGTAGGCCTGCATCAGCACACATCCATGGGGATTACGTGGCTGATCGCCTGCGATACGACCCACTGCAACGTCTACGACCCGGACTCGGGTATTATGGTGGAGGCCAGCGACGGGGCGATCTTCAGCGGCACGGCCAGCGATATGTTCTGGTTCCAGCAGATCGACGGTAAGACGTATATGACCAACGGGGTAAATGGCGTCTATTACTTCAACGGCGACACATACGACCCTGACGATGGAACTGACGTTACGGCCCTGACGCTCAACAATGGATCCGGGACGTTCACCGGCGTCAAGATGCTGTTCTACCTGAACGACCGGCTCTTGTGCTACGATATCGTAGACCAGACCTATCATAGACCCTTTCGCTGTAGGTACAGCCAAACACTCGCCCGAGGCAATACGCCCGTGTTCACTGACGGTGGCTATCTGGATGTCCCTACAGATGATACCCCAGTGACCGGGCGTCGGCTCGGGCGGTACGTCTACATCTGGTATCAGAACTCGCTGTGGTCAATTGGACCCAGCGGGGATACCGACACTCCGTTCGTGCCCCAGATCATTCGCGGCGACCTGGGGTCTATGTCTCGCGGGGTCTGCATCCCGTTCAACAAGGGTCTGTTGACGGTCGGCAACAAGGACTTGGTATTCTTCGACGGCTACGAGACGAAGATGTTGAACCTTCCGAACCTGAACAACATCCTGACTCAATTCTCCTGGGCGGCGCTCAAGTATTCATGGGGCACCTATGATGAGTGTGCCCAGCGGATATACATCACCTTTGCCGCCACGGGCTCGACCTACCCAGATAGGATTCTGGAATACTGCATTACCGAAGGATTATGGGCAGTTCACAAATTACCGGTTCATTCAATGGCCATTTTCAATACCCTGGCCGGCACAGAGAGATCATACCCCGTCATCGGTGGCCGGGACGGTTGGGTGTCCAGACTGTTCACCGATACGAGCGACAACGACGTTGCGTTTGCCTTTACGGCCAAGTCGGGACGGTTCAATCCATTCCTCAAGCAAGGCAAGCGGGTTGCTCTGGGCCGCGTTGCGGTCCTGGTTGACGTTGACGCGGCGGCATCCTTCACGATTTCATTGTTCAAGAACACTTCCTCGACCGCGTACCGGACACAGAACGTGTCATGCGCTGGCTCGGGCGACAAGGTTTGGGTCACAATGCACGCCGGCGGGGAGATTGGCGACTTCCACCAGATCCAGTTCGGCAATACCCTCATCGACAATAGCCCAGTCATTCATGCGACCTGGCTGGAGATGGAAGCCGCGGGGAGCATTGATCCATGACGATAGAACGCCTCGAAACTGAGATCAGATTACCCCTGGACCATGACGCCATTAAGAGCGGCGATCCCAATGCGCTCGATTCTTACCTGACTGGCCTGGTCAACGAGCTGCGACAGATCACGCTTTCCGATGTTCACCAGAGGATCAACCTCTTAATCAATCAGGGCGAGACTATCGTGCGGCCCCCGTTTGACTATTACCTGCTCGGCTACTGGTCGTTCGACGACGGTACAGGGTCTACAGCTAAAGACGTTTCGATCAACGCCAACGACGCAACGCTTGTCAATATGGAAGAGGGCGACTGGGTGGATGGAGTTGTCGGGAAGGCACTGGCGTTCGGCGGGGTGGATGAGGCGGTCACGATTCCATACGGTACGGCAATCAATCCGACCACGACCCCCATATCGTTCACGATGTGGATCAAACCCACCACTCCCGCCACAAGTACGGTGGTTTTCTCGGTCCCCAGTGGTACAAACCAGCGCATGTACATCGGGTACAACGGCGGCTATTGGGCGGCTGGCATCCAGGCGTCGAGCTGGGGCCTGACGAGCCAGGTGGCGGCCACGACGGACTGGACCTTCATCGCGTTGGTGATGGACGGCAGCTATGCCAACCTGTACGTTAACGGCGTCTATGCGGTTCGAAAGGCATACACGACCTACGCTTTTGCGGGCGACTTCGGCATCTCGAACTTCGGATCAAATCTATTTGTCGGATCGTTCGACGAGCTGCGGATCTACAACAAGGCCATGACCAAGTATGAGGTGCAGTCGCTGTACCGCGACCCAAGCGGAATCCAGAACAACAACCTGACTGCCGACGCGCTCAAGCTACTGTCTGACCTCGCTGCCGATAATAAGATCACACCACTTGAGAAGTATACGGTTAAGCCGTTTTGGGATGCGATTGTCGCAAAAGCAACACCCACCACCGGGTCGCTGATCGTCCAGGCAGCGGCCTACAGCGTAAGCTCCACGGCCTACGCCACAGCCTACTCGAATCTCTACACATATTTAATCACAACGCTCTCGGACGTATTCACTCCAATGACGGACACGACCGACGTTGTCCGGGCAACGTGGGATGGATTCTGGACGGCGTAT
>DATKWR010000661.1:0-5047 GCA_035529475.1 Sedimentisphaerales bacterium
AGGCATCGGCCTTACAAGGACCGAGCACATGTTCTTCGAAGGCGACAGGATATGGCCCGTCCGGCAGATGATTCTCGCCGCGGACGATTACGCCATCATGCTCGCAAAAGTCGAAGCAGCTCCAACCGCTAAAGAGAAAAATGCAATTGAAAAGGAATACGCCACCGCCAAAAAGCAGTTCGAAGGCGCGTTGAAGACGCTGCTGCCCTATCAGCGAGGCGATTTCGAAGGCATTTTCAAGGCCATGGCCGGACTGCCGGTAACGATTCGTCTGCTCGATCCGCCGCTGCACGAGTTCCTGCCGCAGGATGCCAAGAGCCAGGCGGAGATGGCAAAGAGACTCAAGGTCAAGCCCGCCGTCGTTAAGGCAAAGGTCGAACAGTTGCACGAGTTCAACCCGATGCTCGGACATCGCGGCTGTCGCCTGTCGATTACATATCCCGCAATTGCCAGGATGCAGGCGAGAGCGATTATCGAGGCCGCGCTGAACGTCAAGAAAGCCGGCAAGGTAGTCCTGCCCGAAATCATGGTCCCGCTCGTCGGCGCAGTCAAGGAACTTAAGCTGGTCAAAGACGAAATCGTAGATGAGATCAAGCAGGTCTTCAAAGAGAAGAAAGCCAAAATCAAGTACATGATCGGCACAATGATCGAGGTCCCCAGGGCAGCCCTGACGGCTGACGAAATCGCCACTGAGGCCGAGTTCTTCAGCTTCGGCACGAACGACCTGACGCAGATGACGATGGGCTTCTCGCGGGACGATGCGGGCGCGTTCCTCGGCGAATATGTCAAAAAGGGCATTTACGCCGCTGACCCGTTCCAGCAGCTCGACCAGACAGGCGTCGGCAAGCTCGTCGAAATGGGCACCAAGCTCGGCCGCAAGACCAAAAAGAAATTGAAGGTCGGCATCTGCGGCGAGCACGGCGGCGAACCGAGCAGTATCGACTTCTGCCACCGTGTCGGTATGAACTATGTCTCATGCTCGCCGTTCCGGGTCCCGATAGCAAGACTCGCCGCGGCACAGGCAGCAGTACGCTGAATCGTACAGCGTACTGTGTAATGCGTTCTCTGTATTACAATATTTAGCCCCCCGGTTTTACCGGGGGGTTTTTCTTTATTCAAAACAACGCGACAAGCAAATATTTATGATTTTCTACGAACTATTAACTATTTTCTTTAATATTGACGTTCGATAGTATATAATATAATTTAATAATTAACTGTTGGGAGAGCCGCCGGAGCGCGAAAAGCGCAAGGCGGACAGCGGTTAACCGGAAAATGGCCGGATAGGCAAAAGCCCATCCGGCCATTTTTTATGCCCGCCGCAGCAATATCTCTACTTTAAAAAAGCAAGGAGCATGAACAAGTGGATATTACTTGCCGATATCTTCCGGCAGGAAGTTCTCCATCACCCAGACCCCATGCGGAGTCGAACGGTCATAGAAGGCAACACGTTGTCCATCCGGATGGACGCGCATGTGGCCAAGGGTCTTTCGTGACCAGAGTCTTCGCGGTTCGCCGCCTTCAGCGGATATTCGCCAGAGTTCTTGTTCTTTGCCCCCTGGGAACGACTTCCAGAAGAGCACATCCCAACTATCAGGCATCCAAGTGACACCCACCACCAGCACTTTCTCCGATTTCTCGAAGTGAAGCAGTTCCCTGGGCTGCCCACCCGCGGTGGAAATAGTCCTTAGGACCGGCCCGTCGGCGCTGGTTGGACTCGGCACGATGGAAAGGACAAGCTGCCGTCCGTCCGGCGAAAGGGCAGAGCCAGTAAGCCGAGCAGGAGGATCGATTCGAAGTAGCTCTTTTTCACGGCCACTTTCCAAATCCCTGGCCATCAGACGCATGGTCTTAGACTTAGGATCATTGCGATCAAAAAACAGTGTCTTTCCGTCGGGCGACATTTCAGGCCGTATCAACACTTCTGTCTCGCTGCGCACCAGTTCGGTTCGCTTACCTGTCTGTACATTAATCTTAAAGATGACGCCCTGTGAATCCCCTCTCTTATACCCATCGATTAGGAGAGATCGCCTGTCCGGGGACCAGCGAAGCCAACGTATATATGGAAGATTCTCGGCCAGAGTCCGTTCCCGGCCCGTTGCCAGCGTCCGAACGTGGATGACCTGCGATTCATCAGGACGCCGTTCACAGTAAGCCAGGTACTGACCATCAGGCGACCAGTCGTGACAGGCAGTCGCGCCGGTCTGGCGGATGGGGACAGGCTCGGACATGACCTCGCCCGTATCCAAATCGAGCCTTGCCGTGAAAACGTCATTGAGCATTCGTCCATACGCGTAGTAGTACGAGCCGTACGGCGTGAACCCTATCGGCCTGACATCTCCTATGCCGTGCTTTGTCAGTTTAGGGAATCCCTGCGGCCTGCCGTCGGCTACCTGCAGGAGCCACGCGTCCCAGTTCCCCGCGCGGTCACTGGCAAACAACACATGCCTTCCATCCGGCGTCCAGCCAAGCAGCCGGTCGTCGGCCGGATGCTCGACCAGAGAAGTCTCGACGTTCTTGTCCAGGTCGAACACAACAAGATCCCGCTTCGACGCATCTTCGGTCCCGGGACGGTCGAAGGCTACGAAACGTCCATCCGGCGAAATGTCGAACTTTCCAGGATAGCCGAGGCTTTCGCCATTGAAGGACGCGATGTGTTGCATCGAGCCATCCGAGGCGGAGACCCAAACCATCTGATGGACATCGTTCTCTGAGACGACGGCCAGTATCTTCTTACCATCCGCAGACCAGGCCCTCGGCATCGGGTATTTTCCCTTGCACAGAAGCCGGTCGCCTGAGCCATCGAGGCCAACTACATGCAGGCTTGAGGCTCTTGTGTTGGGGTCCCACCAAAGGTAGGCAACTTCCTTACTGTCAGGCGATATCGCAGAATCAAGCGGATAGCAGGCGTCGTCAGGACTTTTGCTGGTCAAGTGTCGGACCTTGCCCGTGGCCAGCTCGAGCACGGCAAGATTCTCGGTATCCCAGTCAACGTCACACATATACCTGCCGTCGGGTGAGAGACTGGCAAATGTGCCCCAGTCACCCCCAATTTTTCGCACCGTTGTCATCGGCTCAGACTTGGCGACCGCTGTAGTCGGCAGGAAGTTCTCCATCACCCACATCTCGGAGACGTATCCACCACTGTAGAAGGCGAGACGTTGCGCATCTGGATGAATGCGCGGGCCCCAAAGCGCCTGTTTCCGCTCCCATTCCCATAGTTTCTGCGGCTCTCCACCTTCGGCGGAAACCCGCCAGAGTTCGTTACCGTGTCGGACAAACACGAGGTCGTGGCCATCACTTGTCCAGGTCATCTCACAAATTGAAGGCCCGGCTATCGTCCTTGCTTGTCCGCTTACGATAGAGATAATCTTGAGGACCAAGGGCTTCAAGGGCTTATTGGTTTCGCCTTCTCTCACCGAAAGCGCCAAGTGCTTTCCGTCTGGCGAGAGTGCCCAGCCAGCATTGAAGGGACTCAGAGTGATAGCCGCTGTGGCTCCGGTCTGAAGAACTTCTTTCTCGCGTCCCGTTTCCAGGTCTCTTACAATCAGCCAGTTGGAATTGCCGCTACCTCTTATCCTGTAGGCAAGCGTCTTCCCGTCAGCAGATAATTCGGCCCCTCTGATCCTCTGCTTATCGATTTGCACCAAAGCAGTATGCTCGCCGGTCTGAATATCGAGCCTGTAAACCACCGATGGTTCGCCCCAGTTGAAGGACGTGATCAGTAGATGCCGACTGTCCGGACACCAGCGGAGCCAATCGAAGTGAGGCAGACCTGGTTGAATCTCGCGTTCTTCGCCAGTTGCCAGCGTCTGTATGCGAATGATCTGCGGCTTGCTGCTATCGGGCTGCGAACAATAGGCGAGGTACTGCCCATCCGGTGACCAGTCAGGACAGCCGTCCTTGCCTACATCCCGCACCGGGCTTGGTTCCGAGAGGACTTTATCTGCGCCTAATTCGAGCATGACGGTATAGACATTCCATGCCTCGTGCCCAAAGCCGTAATAGAATGCTCCGGCCTGCGTGAATCCGATTGGTGAAACATCGCCCATTCCGGCCTTGACCATCTCGGGCAAGCCGCGCGGCTTGCCGTCCACAACAGGCAAGAGCCATCCATCCCAGGTTCCGTTACGGTCGCTCGCAAAGAAAATGGACTGCCCATCCGGTGTCCAGCCGAGCAGCTTGTCAGCGGAAGGAGCCGTCACTAGCGGAGACTCCTCCTGCCGCTCAAGGTCGAATACGAAAATGTCCGGGTTGGAGGTTTCGTTTACCGTGCGACTATACGCAAGGTATCGCCCGTCAGGTGAAATATCTACCTTGGAGGCTGTACCTTGATCAAACGTCTTGATCACTTGCAAGGAGCCGTCATTGGAGGATATCCGTACGAGTTCCATCGGCTCTCTCTCAAGCCTGCCGAAAATGTATCTCCCGTCTGGGGACCATGCATCAATGTTAAAGTACCCCGCTATATGGCCAGAATCGAGGAGCGTTCGCAAATCCGAACCGTCGAATCCGATGAGACGAAGGTCAAAGTCCTTTACCGCCGGATCGAACTTAAGAAAAGCAACCTTCTTATTATCAGGGGAAATGCGCGACTCATAGGCAAATCTGTTAGGGTCTGATTCGGTTGTTAGCATCCTTTCTTTACCAGTAACAAGCTCGCGAACGACGAGGTTACCCGTTTTCCTGTCTACATCTGACATGTACTTGCCATCGAATGAAGGCCGGCTGTGAACGCTCCCGCGGCCTTTGACTTCAATTCGGCGCAGCATTGGCCCGGGGGCGGCCTCTGCAGTGGATGTTTCTGAGGCTTTCATACGTTCGGCGTCGGGTAGGGAGATGCAGGCCAGGATGATAATCATGATGGCGGGCAGCGGCGACCAGCGATATGAGTTATTCTTGAATTGTGTAATCATGGCTATTCTCCTTTTCAATTGGGATTTGCTTTCTATGATTCCTGCCATGGCGGGCAAAGGGCGGGAACGCGAGAAACGGCGTACAAGCTCTATGATAGCACCGCCATATTCCTGTGATTTGTCCTGTCCCA